>CAZYOX010000429.1:0-3567 GCA_964649285.1 uncultured Bryobacterales bacterium
CGTCGCGCAGCAGAACGTTGAAGCGCGGCTGACGCTGCTTGATGAGATTGTTCTCTAGCGCCAGCGCCTCTTTCTCATTCGCGACGGCGATGTAGTCGATGTCGTGAGCCTCGGAAAGGAGCGAATTGGTCTTGGCGTCGACGAGTTTCTCTTCCAGAAAGTAGCTGCGTACGCGGCTCCGCAGGCTCTTTGCCTTGCCGACATAGATGACCTCGCCGCGGGCGTCTTTGTACAGATAGACGCCAGGCCCGGCGGGCATGGAAGACGCGGTCTGCTTGAGTATTTCCCAGCGTTCAGGACGGAAGGTGTTCACCGGACTACTAACTTCGATTCTATCGAACGAGTCCAGTGTTAAAATTCGGCCTCAAGGCGAGTGCATGTTTACTTGGATATGTCCTGATTGCGGAGCGGAAGTCGATGTCGCTCAAACAAGTTGCCCCCGCTGCAAAAAGAAGTTCGAAGTCGACTCGACCGAAGACACTGCGGACAAGTTACCGCGATTGAAAGAAACGGCCGATTCCGCGTCAAAGCCGGCCGCATTTTCACTGAAGCCGACTCACTTGGCCTTATTTGCGGTCGCGCTAATCGCCTCGGTGGCTTTGGCGTTTTATTTATCGCGGCCGCGCGGCTTGGTGCTAGAGGATATTCCCGAAGACGCGATTGCCGAGCCGACGGTGGCCGGGGGCAGCGGGCTCGCCGGACCAATTGAAGTCACTGGACTTCGCTTCCGCTATGACGACGAGTTCACTCCGCTGGTGCAGGCAGTCGTCATCAATCACAGCAATCGCGAACTCTATGGAGTGACGTTGGCGGTCAAACTGAACACCGTCGCCGCCCCGGCCGGCGCTTCGCCTCTGGCGACCTTTGAAGTCGCGCTCGAAGAGCCGCTGAGCGAACAGGGTTCGGCGGAGATTGAGGCGACGATGCTGATGGCTGGCGCCATCGCCGCGCTCCCGCCGCCGGATCAGTTGCGCGTCGAAGTAGAGCGAATCAACTAGCAGACCGTTAGGCTGCTTCCGCTGAGAGTTGCTCTTCGAAAAACCGTTCGACCGTGTCGATGACCTCTTGCGGGTCGGCGCAGCGGTAGATCCCCTTGCGCAGCTGCGCGCCGTTGCGGACGCCGCGCGTGAAATACGTCGCGAACTGTTTCATCTTGCCGTCGACTCGCCCCGAAACAAAATCGCCGCGATTCATAAGCATCCGATAGTAATCGCGAATCATTTCGTAGCGATCCTGTTCGGTTGGCTGATCATATTCGCCGGTGGCGACGTACTGCTGAATTTGCCGGAAGATCCAGGGATTCGATGCGGCCGCTCGCCCAATCATGACGCCATCGCAGCGGGTGTGCTGAAACATCCGCACGGCATCCTCAGGGCTGAAGACATCGCCATTGCCGACGACCGGGATCGTAACGGCCTGCTTCAATTCGGCGATCCTATCCCAATTGGCGTTGCCGGCGTAGCCTTGCTCCCGTGTGCGGCCGTGAATGGCCACGCCTTGTAAGCCGCAAGCTTCGGCCAGGCGACCAACCTCGCAGCAGACGATTTCCGTGTCGCTCCAGCCAGTGCGGAACTTGCAAGTGAAGGGGATCGATACCGCCGCTCGGACTTGTTCCAAAATTTGCCGAATTAGCGGCAGATCTCTCAATAGCCCCGAGCCGCCATTGCAAGTCGTGACCTTCTTCACTGGGCAGCCAAAATTCAGGTCAACGCCGTCGAACCCCAGGTCTTCGACGACTCGAGCCGCGCTGGCCAACACGGCTGGGTCCGAACCGAAGAGTTGGGCGACGATGGGGTGCTCGTCGGGCTCGTAATAGAGATAGTTGAAACTGTTCCGGCGCACCGCCTGCTGGCCGGCTTTCTTGCGTTTGTCATCCGCGAGCACCCCTTCGGAACTCGTGAACTCGGTCATGATTAGACCGCAGCCGCCCAAGTTTCTGATAAATCGGCGAAAGACGGTGTCTGTGACGCCGGCCATCGGAGCAAGCGTCACCGCGGGAGTTAACTCCAGTCCTCCAAAGCACAGCGTTCGCGGTATCTCCATTGCTTTGTCCATGATATCAGCGCCCCAGCGTCGCCCTCCGGCGCGAGCAATGTAGGGTTTAGCACCTACGGGCGCGAATCGGGCGAGATTCTTAAGTGGCTAAAAACAAAAGACATAAAAGAGTATTTCCTGGTGCTAGGAGCGGACGAAGCGCCGCGATGAATCCAGCCAAGAAGTTTTCTAATGTTTTTGGACGCCATTTGACGCGCTCACTCGTCTTAGTTTCAAGAAACGTTTTCCCTTGAAAGCTGCTCGATGTATTCTGGCCCCGAACAACCGATGAAGTTAGAAGGGGTTGCAACCATTTGGCGTTCGCACTCATCCAACAGAAGGAGGTAATCGCGGGAATGGCGCTGCAATCAAGAGAGTTAGAAACAGATGACGCGCGTATGCCTCTGGGGCCCGACGTCGATGAAGACGGCGACGAAACCCAAGAGTTGGCCACGACTTCGTGGTCCCGGCCTGTTGCGGAAGACGGCGTAGACCCGACGGAGTACGAGGAAGCTTCTCCGGCGGAGGACAGCGTCCGTCTGTATCTGAGCGAAATGGGCGCCGTTCCGCTGCTCAGCAAGGACGGAGAGATCCGTCTCGCGCGGCGCATGGAGCGCGGCGATAAGAGATTGCGCAAAGGCTTGGCTCGGACGCCGTGGATGTGGGAGAAGCTCCTGGAGATCCACGAAGATTTGGAGTTGAGACCGAGCCGCTTCCGGCAGTTCATTGATGCCGGTGCAGATGCTACGCAGGCGAAGAGGCTCAACAAGGAGTTGCACAGGGGGCTGGAGGCCACGGCGGGCCTGATCAAGGAAGTGCAAAAATTGCTGCGCAAGCAGCCGAATTCCCGGGCCAGAGTCGCCCAGCGACGCGCTTGGCGCTGGAAGCTGGCTCGCAAGATCATCGCTCTGCAACAGCAGATTCTGGCCTTGCCTCTGCGCATGGACTTGTGGCGCGAGTTGAGCGATGAGTTCCTCGCGGCGAAGGGCCAGTTGCGCGCCGAAGCCAAAGCTGCCGACAAGGCACGAGCCTCTCGGTCCAAGGCCGTCAAAGCAAGCGTCCCGGTGCTGGCTCTATCGAGCGAGCAACTTGAGCACGCCCTGCGTCGCGTGGCCGAGGGCCGCGCGCTGAACGAAGCCGCAAAGAGCGACTTGGTGGCCGCAAACTTGCGTCTGGTGGTCTCTGTCGCCAAGAAATACATCAAGCGCGGATTGCACCTGCTCGACTTGATTCAGGAAGGCAACATCGGACTTACCCGTGCGGCTGAGAAGTTTGACTACCATCGCGGTTTCAAGTTCTCGACGTACGCGACGTGGTGGATCCGTCAGGCGATTACTCGGGCTCTGGCTGACCAGTCCAGGACGGTTCGCATCCCCGTTCACATGAACGAGCAGCTGAACAAGTTCCTGCGGGCGATCCGCGGTCTGGAGAAGGAGTACGGGCGGCCGCCGACGAACGCCGAGATTGCCGAGCGCATGGAGACAACGGTCGACAAGGTCGAAGTCCTGCGTTCGATCTCGCGCACGCCGGTCT
>CAZYOX010000430.1:0-3522 GCA_964649285.1 uncultured Bryobacterales bacterium
CTCAGAGGCAATCGTCACGAGGCCTTCAGGCTACCCGACGATTGCGACGACGCCGAGCAACTTAAGAGCTAATTCGCGATCACCCTCGAACTTAATCAACTCTTGAGCTGCGACCGGGTCGATACCTTTGGTGAATATTCTCCAGGCGATGCCCTCGGGAACCGTGACGGCTGCGGCAGGATCACCGGAAGTATCGTCGCTGAAGACCCAGCCCGACCGCATCTTGAGCAAGCGCCACTCGCCGCCGCACGGACCGTCAACAATCACGCGTAGCCAGGCGCCGTCCCGGGCCGGTACGTCACGGTAGGCATAGGGCAAGGCCCGCATGAAGCAATCAATCACCGGCGCGTAAAGTTCAGGCGTCATGATTCCCGGCTGATCGACAGCCATCCGAATCTGCTGCTGGTGATGCCATCGCTCTGTGAGGTCCCTCGCCGTGTCAAACCAATTCAGCGACTGCTCTTCTCCGGCCCAACTAACCGCGAAGGCGGCCCGGGCAAACGGATCAAGACTCAATTGGAAGTCGCACATCTGCCGCGACGCGGACTCCATCAGAGAGCGGATCAAGGCAGGACTCATGCGGCTGAATACAGCCACGCCCTCGGCGTTGAGGCGGTCGACGAAAACGCGCACGTCAGCCGGCGAGTTCGATGCAGGTCGTTCGATCGCGTAGCCGTCGCGCACGATAGCGAGCTTGCGCAGCGCGGTGTCCAACAGATGAGCAGCAATGTGCTTGACGCGCCAGCGCGGGACGATCGTAGGTTTCTCCCAATCCTCGATGGAAAGGTTGCCAAGAAGTTCCAGCAGCTTGGCCTCGACGAGCGGAAGCCGGTCCGCGACCAAAATCGGAGCGGCGGACGAAGGGGAATGCATAGCGCTATCGTAGCGACACGCTGCCTCCAGCCTGCCTAAGCGGGCCCCAGGCTCTGACCGCTTCGCTCCCTCGCCGACCTTCCAATTGCTGGTCTCTCGCCCGGCATCAGGATGACTGCGTTCATCCTTGACTTTTACCTAACATGGATGTCCCCTTTGACCCCAAGGCCCTTGGACAGACCCACTGGCGCCACGCCATGCGCTTCAACCGGCGCTACCGCCGCAGCGGACATTTGTGGCAAAACCGCTTCTATTCTTGCCCTTTAGGGCCTTCTCACTTGCTCGCCGCTCTGGCCTACGTCGACCTCAATCCCGTCCGCGCCGGCCTCGTCGGAGACGCCGCCGAGTACCCTTGGTCGAGCGCCCACGCCCACCTGCAAGGGAGCGACCGGCTCGGTCTGCTCGACGATTGGGAGTGGTCCGAGGCTGGCCTACAACCCCGTTGGGCGGACGTCCTGCGGAGCGGCGCGAGCGACCAAGAAGCTGCCGCGCTGAGGACGGCGACCGCCAATGGGTTGGCTTGCGGCGACGACGCTTTCGTCTCCAAACTGGAACAAATCATCGGACGTCCCCTCCGCTCGCGCAAGCACGGCCCAGCTCCCAACGGCCCGAAATCCGCTTCCGCAACCGCCGCTGCGGGAGTTGCCTGACTGTCCCGCTCGGTCCCGCTCGGTCCCTCTCACCTTCTTAGTGGCTAAGCTTTAGGTGACGGCGATCCGGTGCTTCTCAAGGAGTTTGAGAAGCTGCCGCCGTCCTGTATGGTAACGCGTGTGTGAAATGACACAACCATTATTCATATAGATCAGCACTTGTTTCATGCCCGGGGACTTTGCCGCACGCGTCACATCGGTCCAGGGGACGAAGCGTCGTCGATAAAACCAGCCCCGCCAAGTGAGACCAAGTGGCGAAAATGATATGGTCCGCGGCAACACAAACAGGTAAAAGGGGAGTGCAGCCAATGCAAATACAACTCCAAATAGCTGGTCCGTATACTCATTGGTTGCAAGAGTCCTGAGCCCCAGCAGGAATAGCCAGCCGAATCCGCCAATAACGACCCAGCGCAGCAATTTCCCGGCCCTAAAGTGCCATTCGATGCCCTCCTGCTTGGCAGGCTCATTACCAGCGTCATAGCTTCTCATGTAAGAGACAGCTAAGATCGCGAGCGCTATCGTTAGGTAGTTCATTTGCAGGCGTCATTATCCTGTTGAGCGCAGGCTGCGGCCCGTGCACCTACCTCGCCGCCCAAAGCTGCTCCAGCTTCTGATGACCTCCGTTGAGCATTTATTTGCGCCTCCGCCTGAGGGATCCTCTGTCTTGCGTTTCTTGCTCTTCCGGTTAAGTCAGATCGTCGAGAGCCGGTAACGGGGTCAATCTTTCTGCTCACGGCCGCTGTATCTTTAACGAGCTGGCGGCTTGCCCCGCTGTTATTTACGACCGCACCTTCGATAGCTGCTTGCGCGCCAGCAACTGCAGCGCCAACTACTGCATCCTTTACGATCTGATTCGGATCATTGGTGGCGGCACCAACATCTCCGCCGTTGTTGATCGTTCGTTCGGCAATACCTCCCGCAACTCCCGAGGTGCCGCCGGCTGCGACAGTAGTGGCAATGCCCACGGACGCCGCCTCTGTCGTGCCCGCGAATATTGTGGTGGTTGCCGCTGGAGCGGTTAACAAGCCAAACGTTCCGCCGGCTACAGCGCCACCTACAGCGGCCGCGCCAACCTGGCGAAGGTCAACTTCGCCGTTGATGGCGTACTGGACCACTGCTGAGCTTAAGGCTCCTGCCGCGGCTCCTAAAATCGCCCCCGCACACCACGGACACCGACCATCAGGATCAGTCAAAGTCAATGGTCGATTGGTGACATACGCATAGCCATTCCACGACTGGGGGTCAGAGCTCGAAGATCCTGCGTTTTCAGGATCAACGCTCGCAAATCGGCCCATGGCCGATGACATGTATCGCGCGAGGAAGTAGTCCAATCCCGATTCTTCATCCCGCTCTTTGGCGGTGAACAGATGCCGTGAGGCGGGATTCGAGTTGTTGTAATTCCCAGCGCTGCTGCGGCTGCTGTACGTGTTGGCGATCTGCTCGCCGAAGGGGAACAGGTCGCGCCGGTCATAGACGGCGCCGACGCCGGTCGTCACTAACCGCGTCGAGCCCAAGTGATCCGTCGTGCGCCAGTAACTGCCGGGATCGACGTTCGGCATCGCCGTCGTGTACTCGGCTGCCAGCCGTCCGAAGGCGTCGTAGACGTAGGTCTCGCTCATGCCAGAAGTTAGCTTCTGCACCCGGTTGCCTTCGCCGTCATAGATGTACTGGGCGTTAGCGTTGCCGGAGTTGCATGTTGCCGTGGTGCCGCTACAGAAGAACGTCTGCTTGTTCTCTGCGTCGTAGGCCGCCGACCAGTCGCGCGTGCCCGAGCCGATCGGGTCCTTGAACGCCAGCGTGTTGCCCGCCAAATCGTAGTCCCCCCAAGTGCTGTTGAGCCTGTTGCTCGTCGTTGTGTACGCAGGGGTCAAGGTCGTTGTGGAACTATTGCAGCCAGGTCCTGACGACGATGCGCAGAACGGAGCCAGCACCGGCGTCGGCGTGGTGCCTTGCATGCCGCGGTTGCCGTAGCGGTCGTAGTGATACGTCTGGCACCAAG
>CAZYOX010000431.1:0-3515 GCA_964649285.1 uncultured Bryobacterales bacterium
GCGTGACGGCGATGACCGCAGCGAGGGCCCAGTTGGCTCGTCGGGCCTTGTAGGAGACGAGTCAGAAATAGTGAGGACGGCAAACGAGTACATGGCAACAGCACACCTATTGGGGGCACCGGTTCTCGTACTCAACTCGAGCTACGAGCCGATCCACGTATGCGCCGCCAAGCGCGCACTGATCCTGCTGTTTAAGGGCGTGGCGCAACCCGAAGTGGTCACCGCCAGTCTGCTGCACTCCGCCTCGACAGCGATCAACGTCCCTTCCGTGATTCGCCTGTTGGAATACCGGCGAATTCCAAGCCAGACGCGCTCGCTGTCGCGCAAGAACATCCTGGCTCGCGATCGCTACACCTGCCAGTACTGTAACCGCGGCTGCTCTGTGGCCGAACTCACACTCGATCACGTCCTGCCCCGTTCGCGCGGCGGCGCCAGCACGTGGGAAAACCTCGTGGCTGCCTGCCGGCGTTGCAACAATCGCAAAGGCGACCGGCTTCCTGAAGAAGCCAACATGCGGCTCAAGAAGAGACCGAAGCCCTTCACTCTGCACACCAGCCGCAGCCTCATGCGCCAGATGGGAACTCAGCAAGAAACCTGGCGGAAGTACCTTTTCTATTAACCGAAGCTGGAAATCGATGGGCCGTTTCGCTATCCTCACGGCTTATGTTCAAAGGCATCGAACACACGGCAATCGCCACCGCCGACCCGGAAGCGCTCGGCGCTTGGTACGAGAAAACCCTCGATTTCCCGATCGTCTATCGCTATAGCGGAAACGTATTTGTACGCGCGGCGGATGGCACCATGCTGGAACTGATTCCTTCGGAAGGCGCCCGCCCCGAAAACGCCATGAAGACCCCTGGTATCCGTCATCTGGCAGTGTCGGTCGATGACTTCGACGCCGGCGTCAAGGAACTCGAGTCGCGTGGTGTCACCATCTTCCAAACGGTTGAGGGCGGCGCAAATCGGTTAGCGTTTTTCCGTGACCCGGAAGGCAACATCCTGCATCTGATCTGGCGCGAAAAGGCATTTTAGTCCGATCTCATCCTCACGGTGGACGTAATGCCCCCGGTCTAGGATATATGTCGTCGGTACGGTATGCGGTATCGGCGATATTGCTGATATCCCATCCGCTCGCGGGGCTATAGAGTCGCAGTAACTGACAGGCTGCTTCTCGGAGTAGACCGACAGTTTGTGCTTCTTTATGCTCGCTGAAGCGAAAAGTGTCGCGGACAGTTCGTCTCCGCCACAGCAAAACCTAGCTGCTGACGTTTCGGCCGAACAGAGCTTTGACGAAGCTGTAGCGGATGTCTTTCCGACCTTCGCCAGAGCCGAAGCAGCGGTTCTGGCCCTCTATGCTACGTGGTTAGCGCTCTTCGCTCCATGGGACGGCTTCATTCGAGCCGTACTCGCGGCCATGGCGCTAGGCTCCGCGGCTGGGCCTCTCTTGCTGGCCAAGACTGCCAGTAGCCGCGGCGCCGATTCCAAAGTTCAGGAATCGGCCGCCTTCGCGCTGTGCATCGCCTTATGCAACTGCCTTCCGGCGCTGTTTCTCGGCGGTTCCACGTTTGCCGCCTTCGGCGTGGGCGCCACCATGGTCGTCTCCGGGTGTCTGCTATTGTCCGCGCGTCTCTTGGTGATCCTATTGGCCAGCGGCATGCTCGCTGTAGCGCCTGCCGCTATCGTGGCCGATAGCTTCGAACCGCTGCTGTGGGTGGCCTTGATGGGCTGCCTGGGCCTATTCGCCTACACCTCTCGCGTCACCGTAGCTGAACGCCTCTATACCGAGCGGAAACGGCAAGTGGCCAAGGAGCGCGACGAACTCTCCGCTCGCGAGGTAGAGCTCCAACGCAAACATGAAAAAGAACGCGAAGCTGCTTGCGACTTGGAAGTGCGCGCCGAGACGGAAGCGTTCTGGAGCTGGGACCTGGTCGAAGATAAGGTGTGGTTCTCGTCTCGTTGGCGCGAGATGCTGGGCTACGGCCCCAACGACTTGGGGGAGGAACCCAGCAAGTGGTTCAACATCGTTCATCCTCACGACCTGGGACGCTTGTTGGATTCACTCAAGTCGCACATCGAGGGCCAGGATGAGGAATCGTTTGAAGTCGAGCATCGAATCCGTCAGAAAGACGACACCTACTGCTGGGTGTTGAGCAGAGGACGCGCCGTCCGTGACGACAAGGGACGCGCCCAGCGCATTCTCGGTTTGCAGGTCAACTTGCGGCGTCTCAAACTGTTCGAGTCGCAACTGCTGCATGATGCGACCCACGACCGCCTCACCGGCCTGCCCAACCGCCAATACCTGTTGACGCGTTTGCGTGAAGATGCCGAGCGGGCGGCGCGAAGCAACGACTACAAGTTTGCCGTCGTCTTCCTCGACCTTGATGGCTTCAAGGACGTCAACGACAGCTTGGGCCATATGGCCGGCGATCGCTTGCTAGGCGCTGTGGGCCGTCGCTTGGCGGAGTCCACCGGACCGGACGACACAGTGGCGCGTCTCGGCGGCGATGAGTTCGTCGTCCTGCTGCGCAACGTTTTCGATGATCAGGACGCCTTCCAGCGCGCCTCGAAGATCCAGGCCGCGCTGAACCAACCGTTCATGATCGGGCCCCAAGAGGTTGTTACCCGTGCCAGCGTCGGCATCGCCCTCAGTTCGATTGCCGTCAATCAGCCCGAAGATCTGCTGCGAAACGCAGACTTGGCGATGTACCACGTCAAGACCTTGCAGAAGGGCCAGGTGCAGATCTTCGATGCGGACATGCATGTCAAGACCACCCGCCTATGGAGCTTACAGAACGACCTGCGCCGAGCCGTCGACAAGAATGAATTGGAACTCTACTATCAGCCGCAGGTATGCGCGAAGACCGGCAAGATCTGCGGTTCAGAGGCGCTCGTCCGTTGGCGTCGCGGCGGCGACGAAATTGTTTCTCCCGCCGAATTCATTCCGCTCGCCGAGGAGCAAGGCCTCATCTGGGAAATTGGCGAATGGGTCCTCTGGGAAGCTTGCCGGCAAACAGTGAAATGGCAGCGCCAGGGGCTGCGGCCGTTGAAGACAGCCGTCAACCTGTCGGCCAGGCAGCTCTCGCACAACGAGTTCGCCGACCTCATCAAGCGGGTGCTCAAGCAAACCGGCCTTGACCCCAAGTGGCTGCAAGTCGAATTGACCGAGACCGCGTTGATGGGCAGCCTCGACGCGACGCCGGCGAACCTCTACAGCTTGTTCTGCCTCGGCATCCAGACTGCCATCGACGATTTCGGAACGGGCTATTCGTCGTTGGACTATCTGCGGCGGTTGCATTTCGACACGCTGAAAATCGACCGCAGCTTCATCACCGACATTTCTAGCGACGCGCGCGCCGGAGCTCTCGTCCAGTCGATCATCGACATGGCCCATCGTCTGCAACTGCGCGTCGTCGCCGAAGGCGTCGAGACGCTACCACAGTTCAACTTCCTCAAACAGAGCGGCTGCGATGAGATTCAGGGCTACCTCGCCAGCCGGCCCGTGACGGTGGCGGATA
>CAZYOX010000432.1:0-3515 GCA_964649285.1 uncultured Bryobacterales bacterium
GGTATTGGCGTTTTCTGCGGGTGTTTCGCTCATCGCTGTGATCCTTGCTGCGCCCATTGCGCGAGATTCTGTTCCGTACCGCCCAAGGCGCGGGCGAGCTGCACCTTGGCAAGGTTGTAAGCAAATAAGCCGGCAATGTAGCTCTCATTCGCCGCTGCCAGGCCCTGCTGCGCCTGTACGACTTCTAACGTGTCGGTGACGCCGGCAGCGAAGCGGTCGCTGGCGTGCGCGACTTGCTGTTGGGCCAGTTCCAAGGCGCTGCCGCTGACGGCAACCTGCTCCTTGGCCGAATTGAGATCGAGCAGCGCCGCGCGCACTTCGAAGCCGATGCGCGAGCGCAGCTCGTCGAGTTGCGCTCGTTGACGGTCGAGTTCGGCGTCCGCTCGGATCATCGCGCCGCGTTCGGCGCCCCCGGCGAAGATGGGTATGTTGAGCCCAAGCGCGACGGTATACGTGCCGTGCGACGAGGTGGGCGAACTGCCCAAAGTGCCGTAGTCGCCGTCCAGGGAAAGCGAAGGAAGGACGACGCTATGAATGCCCTTGCGCTGCAGCTCTGTCGCGCGAACCCGCGCGGCCTGGCTGCGGTAATCGCTTCGTTGCTGGGAGGCCTGCTCGATCACCGCCTCTTCGGGGAGATCGACGATGGGGGTGAAAGCGAGTTTGTCGGTTAGGTTAAGCTCTTGGCCGCCAGGAATGCCGATGGCCTGGGACAAGTTGAGTTTGGCCTTGTCGAAATCGGCCCGGGCAGCGATTAGGCGCTGGCGTTCGGCTTGCAGTTCGACTTGAGCGCGTAAGACGTCGATGGCCGGGACAAGGCCCGCTAAACGGCGGTCTTCGGCAAGTTGATAGGAGGCCTCCGCGGTGGCGACTTGCGCCTCGGCGGCAGCAATGCGGCTGGCTCCGGCGACAGACTGCCAATAGATAGCGGTGACGATCTGGACGACGTTGTCTCGGGCGTCGGCGGCGTCGAAATTTGCGGCGTCCACTTGCCGGTCGCTGGCCCGCTTCTCATACATCTGACGGAAGTTGAGAAGGGTTTGCGAAACATAGGCGCGGGCGTCGAAGAGTTGGAACGGACCAATGACGCTGGGGACATCGGGCGAGAGCTTGAAGCCGAAAGCGGCGAGGTTGAGTTGGCGCGAACTCTCATTGACTTCGCCGTGGACGTGCGGCAGCAAGCGACTGAGAGCGATGAGCCGTTCGCCGCGCGCGGCTCGTTGACCGGCGGAGCTGAGTATTGTGCCGAGATTGCGCTCGAGCCCAAGACGAACAGCCTCGGAGAGGGAGAGGTTGAGCGGCTCGCCAGACGCTTCGCCTTGCGGAACGGCGCCGCGAAATATGTTAGGCGCGACCGCGGTACGGAGCGGAACGGCGGTCTCGATAGGCGTCTCGGAGGGCGCTGGGCGGCTGCCTTGCCCAGGAAGCGGGAACTGAGCGGAGGCCGCGACGGCTCCCGCCAGTAAGAGGACGGTTGTTCGCATCATGGACTCTCGTTGCTCCCGGCGCCTTGCCACAAGATCTGCATCAGGGAATCGACTTGTTGATCAACAGTCGCCGCGCTCCAGCCCAAACATTGATGCACCATCACGCCGCGAGTCGACTCGTAGATCGTGATCGCCAACGTTTCCGCGGAGACCTTTGCCAACTCTCCACGCTTGATGCCTTGCCGTAGAGCGGCCAGTAGATTTTCGAACTGACGCCGATAGAGCTCGCGGAACTCTTCGTTGAGAGACGCGGGGTGCATCATGTTGCCGAATTGGGCGTGGTAGACGGCGAAGAATTCTTGGTGTTTGTGCAGGTATTGAAGACGGGTACGAATGAAGGCCTCGATCTTGGCGCGTACGCCGTCGGCCTGATTCATCGCGGCCTCGGTGCGTTCCAGCAACTGATGCACGCCGGCGCGCAGGGCAGCCAAATAGATGTCTTGCTTGGAGGGGAAGTATTGGTAAACCGTGGCCTTGGCCAGGCCGGCCTCGGCGGCGATTTCGTCAACGGTGACGTCGTTGAAGCCGCGTTTGCTGAAGACGGCCCGTGCGGCGTTGACGATCTCCGTGCAGCGGAACTCGGCGACCACTTCTTGCTTGGTGCGCTTCGGCATGACTGAACTGACGAGTTCAGTTTATCATACCAAGCGACTTATTTTTCATTCGATAAGTACAGACCTCAGCGAACCAGTTACAAAGTGGCGAGTTGGACATTGTCTACCTCGGCGCCGTAATAGCGCTTGTACTGAACCTTTCTTTCGATAGAAGCGATGACGGCCTCGCAGAAATCGACATCGAGGAGCTTCTGTGCGACGCCCAGACCGCCGGGGCTGAAGACATTGATTTCCATCAGTTTGTCCTTCACGATGTCGAGACCGACTAGGAACATGCCGTCGTGGACGAGCTTGGGCCGCACCATCTCGACTAGCTCCATGGCGTCGTCGTCAATGACGGCCTTGCAGACCGAGCCGCCGACGTGGACGTTGCTCCGCATGTCGCCCTTCTTGCTGACGCGACGCAGAGCGGCAATCTTGCCCTGATGGGTTAGCGGCTGCCCATTCATGACGAACAGGCGCGTGTCGCCTTCAGCGGCCGCGGGCAAGTACTCCTGCACGATGGCGTAGCCGTCGCGGGTGACGGCTTCGATCATCTGATTCAAATTTGGTTTATCGTCAGGCCGAACAAGGAACACGCTTTGTCCTCCGGAGCCTTGCAGGGGTTTGATCACCGCGCTGCCCCTTTGGCTCTCGACAAAGGCCTTGATGTCGTTTACGTCGCGGCTGATGCAAGTCTTCGGACGCACTTCATCGGGAAAGTGCTGGAAATACGTTTTGTTGAGTGCATTGGCCAAGTTGGCTGGATCATTGAGGACAATTACGCCACGGCTGACGGCGAGTTGCCCAAACAGAATGCCGCTGGTTTGCGCCCAAGGCCTTTCGCCCGCATCCTCGGCAGGATCATTGCGAAGCAATAGGACGTCGATGTCGTCGACGGATATGCGCTCGCAGCGGGCGTCCTTCTTCTGAATGTCCGCGAGAAACGCCTTGGAAGAGCGATAGGACGTCTTCTTAGCGGGCGTGGAGCGCGCATGGGCCAGAACGGAGCCGTCCGGGTCGTAGACAAAGTCGGAAACGCTGAGTATCCAGACTTCATGCCCCATGTTGAGCGCCGTCATGGCGAGGCGAATCGTGCTGTAGACCCACTCTTCGGTTTCGATCCTGTTAACGACGAATGCGATTTTCATTTCGTGTTGCTCAACTTCGGCGACGAGGTCGCATGGGATAGGTCCGCAAGAAGCCCGCTGAAAGTGAACTTGGTCTGATCCTTCAACCAGCCGCGACTGGTCGCGTCGAGGTAGCGTGGAAGCAGTGCGGGCGGCTTAATGATTCTGCGTTGGGAGAGGACATGCAACGCGGGAACATGCCGTAGCGCGATCTTGCCCGCGAGCAGCGGTTCGATGGAATCCGCCTTCGATAAGTGCTGGAAAACCTCCTTCAATCCGCGAAGATAAACCGCGTCCTTGGTGAGTCC
>CAZYOX010000433.1:0-3510 GCA_964649285.1 uncultured Bryobacterales bacterium
TCGATCTTCTCGTACGCAGTGGCGTAGCTGAAGCGAAGATAGCCCTCGCCGAACTTGCCGAATGCAGCGCCATCCAAACAGGACACGCCGGCAACGTTTAGGATGCGGTCGGCAAGTACTTTGGAGCTGATGCCGGTGCCGGTAATGTTGGGGAAGGCGTAGAAGGCGCCGCTAGGATTCGCGCAACGGAATCCAGGAATGCTGTTGAACCCCGAGACGATCAAGTCGCGCCGGCGTTTGAACTCCGCGACCATAATGGCCACCGACTCTTGCGGTCCAGTCAGCGCTTCCAATGCCGCTTGCTGGGTAAAGCTGGCCGTGTGCGACGCGGAGTTGACCATCATTAGGCAGACCGGATCCACGAGCCACTGGGGGAAGTGTCCGTAGCCGATGCGCCACCCGGTCATCGAGTAGGTCTTGGAGAGGCCGTCGAGTACGATGGTCTTGTCCTGCATGCCCGGCACGGAGGAGATGGAAAAGGGCTTGCCGTCGAACACGATGCGGCTATAGATCTCATCGGAGAGGACGACGATATCCCGATCTTTGACCAAGGCGGCGATTTCGCGTAGGTCCTCTTCGCGGATCGAGCCGCCGGTGGGGTTCTGCGGCGAGCAGAGCACGATCAGTTTGGTTTTGTCGGAGAGTTTGTTGCGGAACTCGTCGAGGTCAATGGTGAAGCCCCGCTCTTCGACCAGAGGCATCGAAACGGCTTTGGCTCCGGTGTAGTTGATCATGGATTCGTATATCGGGAATCCGGGGTTCGGGAACATCGCCTCGTCGCCCTCTTCGAGCAGCGCCAGCATGATGTAGAAGAGGATCGGCTTGGCGCCAGGGGTGACGACGACCTGAGACGCCTTAGCGTCGAAGCCGCGAGTCTCAGAGATGTGGGCGGCAATGGCTTCGCGCAAGGCCGGTTCGCCCTGCGTCGGACCGTATTTGGTGTGCCCCGCGTCGAGCGCCCGTTTACCGGCCTCGATCACGTTCCTGGGGGTTGGGAAATCGGGTTCGCCGATCTCCATGTGGATGATGGACCTGCCCTGCGCTTCGAGTGCACGGGCCTTGACGAGTACATCGAAGGCGCCCTCGCCGCGGACGCCTTTCAATCTGGACGAGAGCTGCATATTGTTGAGACCGAAAGGAGATGGTACTACAGGGTGCGATCCGCGCGTTCTGGCCAGGTTTGGCGGCCCGTGCTAGCTTGAAAACGGCGCCTCCCGCGGGCGTCGTCTTCATGACCAGCCACGACGGCCGAAAGAGCGGTCTCGGGCCGTCGGTTCCCTATCCGCCGAGTGCAGTGGCCAATTTCTTCCTGGCCAAGAGCGACGACATTACGCAGATGAAACTGCACAAGCTGCTCTATTACGCCCAGGGCTGGTACCTGGCCGTGACCGACAGGCCGTTGCTGAATGAAACCATTACGGCGTGGAAGCACGGCCCGGTCGTCCCCTCCCTCTACTATGACCTGAAGAAATTCGGCGCCCGCCCTATCGATCGGCTCACGCGGGCGATAGACAGGCAGACTCGCGCCCGCTACACGCCGCAAATCGACGCGGACGATCACCTCGTGCGGGGGCTGCTCGAAAGAATTTGGACCGTCTACGGCGCTCTGAGCGGAAGGCAACTCTCGCAGATGACGCATGCCCCGGACTCGCCTTGGACGCGAGTGCGACAGATGCACCCCGATCTGTCGAGCGTCGACATTCCGAACGAAGCGATCCGCCGTCATTTCCGGCGACGGCTCGCCCAAGGGGAGCCGGGTGGCTGAGGAATTGCAACGAGAACCCTTGCAGCAGATCGTTGAGGCCGAGTTGCCGGAAGACTCCGACGATCGGGGAGAGTATCTGGCCGAAGCTCAAGAATTTGAGGACGGTGCGGAAGCTCTGCGGTTAGAAGATCGCCGCGAATTGCTCAAGGGCCGCAAGCAAGATCGCAGGGAACGAAAGCGCTATGCCGAACTGGTCTTTCGCTTAGTGTGTTGGTGGCTTGCCGGCGTCATGGCGCTGGTCTGCTGTTCAGGCATGGGCGCCGTCCATCTCGATGAGATGGTTTTGGTGACTATGGTAGGCAGCACCACGGCCAGCGTTGTGGCGATCTTCGTGGTCGTCGCTAAGTACTTATTCCCCCCTCGGAGCTAGCTGCCCGCCAATGCTAGACTGGTCTCTTGCCGATTCATCGAACGGCGATTTGAAATGAAAAAACTCGTTGTGCTCTCGGTGTGTTGCGCCGCGCTGCTCGTTTCCTGCGGAGGGCCGGCCAGCGAAGAGAGCGCGGAGACTCCAGTCGCGGAAACCTCGCCGGCTCCCGCCGCGACGGAGAGCGCTCCGGAAGCGCTGCCGACGGAACCGGCGGCAGCTCCGCCCGAGACTGCCGTGCAGCCGTCGGCGGGCGCGCCAAAAGCTATGCCTTCTCAACCAACAGGAATGCAGACCACTGCCTCAGGTCTGAAATACGAAGTACTCAAGATGGGTACGGGCCCAAAGCCGACGCTGTCCGACAGAGTCACGGTGCACTACCGCGGCGAGTTGACGAACGGCACGGTTTTCGATTCGTCCTATGACCGCGGCCAGCCAGCCACTTTCCCGCTGGGCGGGGTGGTTAAAGGGTGGCAAGAAGGCGTGCAGTTGATGCCGGTCGGATCAACCTTCCGCTTTGAGATTCCGCCCGACCTGGGCTACGGAAGCCGAGGCACAGGCCCGATTCCGCCGAATTCGACACTAATTTTCCAGGTCGAGTTGCTCAGCATCAACTAGTCGGACATTTTCGGCCGGTAGCCGTTTCTGGTGCGGATGCGATAGCGCTTCAGGTCGTCGCCGGTCAGTTCCACTTCGATATTGCGCCAGCCCGCGTTCGGGTTGTTCTGCGGGTAATAGGCCAGGGTGTAGGAGCTCTCCAACTCATCCTTGATGGAGACGAACGCTTCCGATTGCCGTTGCCAAGTCTTGGCAAAGAACGCGCGGCCCCCGGTTCGATTGGTTATGCGCCGGAACGCATTGCTGGAGACGGCGTCGCGGTTGAGCTCCTTGGTGGAGATGACGTAGATTGGGATGCCTTCATCCTCGGCAATCGAGCCGACATCATCCGGACCCACCGTGGAGGCGGTATCCGGGCCGTTGGAAAAGACAATCACAACTTTGCGGCCGGGCACTTGGGCGGCATCGCGCAAGGTGAGAAGCAAGGCGTTGTAGAGGGCCGTTTGGTCGCCGGCGACCGAGCTACGAAGTCCTTTCAACGCCTCCAGCCGGTCATCCGTCAACATCGCGTGGCGAGTAAGATTGCGGCTGAAGCCATACAAGGCAACGGAATCGGCCTTGTCGAGGCCGCGGATGAAGTCGGCGATGGCGTCCTCGGCATACACGAAGGTCCGGTACATGAAGTTGCTGGTGTCGAACAAGATGAATACGTTCGTGCCTGCAAACGACTCATTCATCGCACCTGGATCCGGCTCAACCGGCCGGGATTCAGCAATGGGTTCCTCGACCACTCGCGTATCGATCGTCGCGACTCTTGCCG
>CAZYOX010000434.1:0-3481 GCA_964649285.1 uncultured Bryobacterales bacterium
CTTTGTTTGCCTCGACGAGAGCGTCAAGGTCCCTCCGGTCGATCAGAATCCGCCGCAGCACACGCCCATCGGAGCGTGGGCACATGGGAAGTTTTACCGTTGGCAATGCGCCCGTATCTACCAGGGTTCTTGCCGTCCAATAGCTCACACCCAGGTACGCACCGGCCGCCTTTAGGTCCAGCAATCGCGGTGAAAGAGCACCGGTTTGCTGAACCGCTGTCCCTGCTTGATCGCCCTTATTTGCAGGGGTTTCATGCGCAGTTGTGCCCGCGTTGTGCCCGGTATTTGGTTTCTCAGACATTTGGGCGGAGGGTGTGTGTGAAGAGCGGCGCATCATATTCCAGCCCTCCTGAACCTTCCATCACGGAATTGCAGACTCCAAGCCGTCTCCGGTTCCAACCTGTTCTTGATCTGCTTCAACTCGATCTCCGAGGCCCCGGTGCGATCCACGGTGTACGCGATATCCACAGCGCCGACGATGTCCTCAGCGCCACGGAATGCCGATTCCTTGTTCTTGCCCCGGTGATGCAGGACGATCACAGCGGGACCACGACGAGCTAGAGCGACGAACTTCTCCATCACGCGCGCCATGGCTCCGTTGTCGTTTTCTTGTGCTTGGTGAAATCTCGTCAAAGTGTCGAAAACGACGACTCCGCCGCATTCGGTGGCCCACTGCGCAAGCTCATCCGATGCCGGGTCAAGGATCTTGCGGCGGTTGGGCAGTTCGCACCAGTCGCCGAGGTATACGAAGTCAGCAGCGAGTTCCGCGCGTGAGGCTCGCCAAGATCGGGCGATCTGGCTTTGCGCGTTCTCACGGTCCAAATACAGAACCGGTCGCGGCTTCGGACACTCGAAACCGGCAAACTGGTCACCGGATGCAACCGCTCGGCAAATATCTCGGGCGAGTGTCGATTTGTACGAAGCAAACGCGCCGGCGAAGAGTGCAACGCAACCCATGGGCACGATTCTGTCGACCGCCCATTCGACATCTTGCGCCTGCAGGTCGGTGATCTTCGTGACGCGGCTCCACCAGCGTGCGTTTGCGATTGCTTCGCGCGGCGTCATGCGAGCGCCTCCCGGAGTTCGGTGGTCGCATAGTAAGTGCGCAGGAAGCCTTCGACTTCGGTCTCGGGCTTGAAGTGCGTCTGGTCGAGTGCCGACTCCAGTGCGTCGATACGTTGGGTCGCAGCCGTGACAGTCGCGTGTAGGTTCGCGAGTTGATTGCGGATGTCGGAGGCCAGGACCGAGACGCCGGCAACTTCGGCGGATTCGCCATCTGCGCAGCCTTCCGCTGCTATCGCCCGTCGCTCCTCGGTCTCTTCGTAGTCGATCTCGCCCAGCAACTCGATGAAGCAGAGCGCACCGTCACGTAGTTGGCGAACGCGCCTGATTTCGGCATGGACGGCTTGCCGCTTGACCGAAAGGAAAGCCGAGAAGGCACGCATCTCGGATTGGGCAAGCTTGAGTGATGCGCGGCGTTCCTCGAACGTAGGCGAGTCATTCAGACCGCATTGCTTGGCCAGAAGGTCGCGGGCCTCGGTGAAGGGTAGTCCATCCCGGTCCATCACCCAGTCGATAGGGCCGCCGTATTTCCCCGACTTGAAGTTGTAGAACCGATTCTTGGCGCGATCAACCTTGACGGCGGTCGGGTTGGTCCCGTGTGGATCTCTGGTTCGGCCTTCGTTACCGCGCCAGGTGATCTCCTGTGTTTGCTCGATCTTCTCGACGAGATCGATCGCGGCGTTGATGTCTTCGGCGAGATTCATTGACGCACCTCCTGGGCCCATGCGCTCGCGAGGTCGATCGGCGCATTCTCGGCTGAGGTTTGAACTCGCGGCTGGTCGCGACGCTTGCGCCATAGCGGCAGATGACGCTCCACTGCAGCCGGCGTGACGGGCGCCTTGACGTTCCAGAACTTCCCGCCGTCCGCGGCGATCAAGTCTTGCGTGATCGACCGGACGTCTTCCCCGGTCAATTCTGGGCAGGATTGAAGAAGGCTCTTCGCTTCCTTAAGGGAGCGGCCATTCGGCTTGACGAACTCAAGTCCTCCAGCTTCGGCAATGGCTTCGCACACTGCCCAAGGTTGGAGTTCATCTCCAGAGGACGCCCGCTCCTTGCGGGCATATATATTCTTCTTATTCTTAGGGGCTTGTAACTTAAATGGTTTCAGTCGATTAGAACGGTTGCTGGTGCCACTTTCGTTCAGTGCTGGTGCCACTTCTGTTACCACCACCGGGGAGTTGCTCGTAACACCTTCGGCACCAGCAGAGGGTTTGCCGGTTCCGTATTCGGCACCAGCAAAAGCGTCGTATTTGACGATCCGCCACGCAGTGACAGCGTGCTGATTTCGGGCCTTGCTTATCTCGATCCAGCCCATCGCAGCGAGTTGGTCTGCAGCCTTCAGAAGAGTCTGCCGCCGCATGTTGGCCGCTGAGGCCAAGTCGTTGACGCTCGCCCGGACAACCCCCCGGCTGGCCCCCATCGGTTCCGCCAACAGCAACAGAACGATGAAGAGTTTCAGGACCTGGGGCGACATCCCCGGAATGTGATCCAGGATGCCGCGCCGAAGTTTGACGAAGCCCTTGAGACTGGTCATGCGCGTCCTCCTTTGCGGAGATCGCGGGCCGCGGCGCAAACGCCGGCGATGACCGCCTTGCTCGCCTGCGCCCGAATCAGGACGCGCGCGAGTGCGCCGAGGAATGCCTCGATCCGCGGAAGCTCGTTGTGTTGTACGCGGGGTACCACCTAGTTGCCCTCCGCCTTAGCTTCGCGTTCCGCCTTCAGGCGCTCGACGTCAGCGCGGAAGTATGCGCGGTATCCGTGTGGCGCGATCTTGATCGATGGGATCTCTCCGGCAAGCGACAACTGACGTATCCGCTCGCCCGAAAGGCCTAAGATTCGCGCCGCCTCCGAAGTCGCGATCAACTCTTGGTCCGGTGTCATTTGGTGCTTGCGACCCTCCAAACAACCTGATAGTATCGGCACGGGAGGAACAGTGTCGCGTGTACAGACCGTACCCACTTATTAGAGGCAGAGAAGGAGCGGACATAGAGGACGACGGGCTAGTTGCCGCGTCTTCCAAATGGTTCCGGCATAGTCGCTACGAAATAGAGCTAAAGGACGGACTTCGCTATATCAGGCCAGCCAAAGGCGCGACCGTCGAGCATTACAGCCCCCTCAAGCACTCTGAGTTGCTCGACAGCTACCTGGGTCTGGCTCACTCACTCGAACAACATGCGGACGCCGATGGCCTCGACGAAACCACGAGTAAGCAAGTGATGAAGCGAACGGCAGATCTGAACGCCGAGAAAATTCTGAGCTTCTGCAACCAGTTCGGTTTGCTCGGAATTCTATGGGAATCGGCCCGTTCGTGGAGCTTCGAGCGGCGCACTGTGTTCGTCGCTGAGACCCCTCAAGACCAACTCTTCGCAGGCAGACGACACGGCGAGATTCCCCTCGACGAGTTTGTAGCGAGATTCCT
>CAZYOX010000435.1:0-3471 GCA_964649285.1 uncultured Bryobacterales bacterium
AGGAGTTCCGCGCCCAGAACCCCGACGGGATCGTCGTGGTTCACCCCGAGTGCGCGCACGAGGTGTGCGAGATCGCCGATCAGGTGGGCTCGACCGACTTCATCATCAAGGCCGTGGCCGCGGCGCCGACAGGCTCGACGATCGCGATCGGCACCGAGATCCACCTTGTCAACCGCCTGAACGACGAGACGCCGGACAAGACGATCGTCTCGCTCGACCCCCTGGTCTGCCCGTGCTCGACGATGTTCCGCATCGACGCACCGCACCTGGCGTGGGTTCTGGAAGCGCTGGTCGACGGCCGGGTCGTGAACCAGATCACAGTCGACGACGAGACCACCGAGTGGGCCAAGGTCGCGCTCGAGCGGATGCTCTCGATCACGTGACGGCGTTCGCCCGGTGAGCGCCGACGTCTACGACATTCATGGGCTGTGCACCATCACGGTCGCGTCAGATGTACCGGCCCGAAGCGTCCTCGAGGAGACCTTCCGTCACTTCGCGGTCGAAGGAGCGGGGGGGCCGGGAGGTGGGCGCCGGCTCCGCATCGTCGCGTCAGTCGACGAGGTGGTCGCCGGCGAGGTCGCACGCCGAGGTGGAGCCCGCGGACCGGGCTATGTAAGCGGCGGCAGCTGGTTCGTCCTCGACGACCGAAGCCTCGCTGCCCGCTCGGACGGTGAGGACCTCATCGCGGGATCCGATGGCAACATCGATCGCGCCGTCCTCTTCCTCCTGGACTGGCTCCTGCTCGACGCGTCAGTGTGCCTGGTGCACACGGCCATCGCCTCGGTCAATGGACACGGTGTGCTGATCTCGGGCTGGGGTGGAGTGGGAAAGACGGCGACGTTGGCCCGACTCTGTCGCGCCGACGGTGGAGCCTTCATCGCCGACGACATGGGCTTCATCTCCGAAGCGGGTCGGTGCCTGTCGCTGCCGAAGCCGATGTACGTCTATCCCTACCATCGAGACCTGTTCCCCGAGCTGTTCGCTGGCCGCCACAAGCCGCTCGTCCCGCCGGCTGCGACGCGCCAGGTCGAACGAATCCGTCGACGGGTTCGTCCGTTGTTCGAGCTCGATCCCCGCCTGGAGAACTGGGCCCGTCGGCACACGCCGGAACACATGAAGACCGATCCGACTGACGCGTTGCCGGGCGTGCCGGTCGAGGAGTCCGCCCCCGTGGACCTCGTCATCCGACTTGAGAGGACGTCACCGAGCGGCACCGAGATCGGTGTCGAGGTGGTCGAGCCGTCGGAAGCCGTCAACGGTCTGGTCCACGAGTTCGTGCACGAGGTTGCGGACATCCCCGGGTTCCGACCCGCGTTCGCTGCGACGTCCGCCGGCATTCGTCCGCTGAGCACCTGGCTCAACCTTCGTGAGGAGATCCTGAACCGAGCCGTCGACGGGTCGACGTGCGTGCGGGTCAGCGTGCCCGAAGGTGTCGACGGCACAGCCACCGCCGAGGCCGTGGCGCAGATCGTCCGCACGCACACGTCGGGCTGACCGTCGTCACGTTGACGACGTGGCGGACCTTCGGAGGAGCTGGTGCCACGCGACCCCTGTGGCACCGACCACCGTCGCCCTGCCGATCAGGAGCGGGCCCAGGCTCCCGAATGCGCCAGCCACGAGACCGACCACGAGCTCCAGCACGGATGAGGCGGTTCGGACCGCCAGCGTCCGTCGCATCCCGAGACGCAGCGCGGCGACGTCGGCGAAGGGGCGGCCGCCGGCTCGCAGCACCACCAGCGCGCCCGCGGCAAGGAACCAAAGGCCGACTTCGTCACCCGACTCCCCGAGCACATCCCGAAGCGGTGTTGCCAAGACGATGAGCACGATCCCCGCGAGCACTCCGCTGATCGCGACGAGGCGAACAGCGACCCGGCGCGCGCCCGGAGTCGGGTCTGATGTGGACGCGGCGCTGCTGAGCTCCGACATCAGAGTCACGCGCAGGCCGAACACGACGGTCTCGATCGCCATGAAAGGTAGGAGAGCGGCGCGGTGCGCTGCCGCGAGCGCCGGCGACACGACCAGCGCCAGCAGGACCGGAAGGAGGTTTGTCGCGAGCGCCGACGGCAGCTGATCGCTCAGGAACCCGACACGCGCCGATCGAACTGCGTGCGGGTCGGCGACCTCGCTCCCGGGGAGCTCTCGACACCCGCCGAGGCCGATGAAGGTGGCGAGCAGCCCACCCAGCGCCCAGACCGAGACCAGCGCGTATCCGCCCGGCTCACCGGCGAGCGCGACGGCGAACGCCGCCGCCACCGCTCCGGCCCACACCGCATCCATTCCCACGACCACTCCGTGCCTGTCCTGCGACCAGGCTCGGTAGCGCAAGGCATCGTTCGCCATCAGGACCGGCATGGCCACCGCGAGGCCGATCAGCGCAGCGCCCTGCTCGTCCGCGAGCACGGCTCCGCCCCCCAGGAGGGCCGAGCCGGCGAGGCCGATCAGGAGGGCAAGACGCAGGGAGTCCTTCCACCTCGTCTCGGGACGAGCGAGGAGGACGTCACCCACGCCAGCCCGGACCGCCGCGAGGCAGAGGTAGTACACGCTCAGCCCGGCGACGATCGTCCCGAAGTCGGTTGGCGACAGCGCGCTGGCGAGCGCGAGCTGGAACAGCAGGTTGCTCCCTGATGACAAGCCCTGGCCGGCGACCGCCAGGAGCGTGCCGCTCAGGCCACGACCGTGACCCATCTACGCGGCAACTCGACGCGCCGCAGCGACGTCACGCCAGAGCCGAGCGGTGTCCGTCCTCATGGCCTCGACGGAGAACTCCTCGACGCCTGCCCACGCCGCGTGGCTCAACCGCAGGCGCTCGGCGGGATCCCGCTCCAGCCGGTCGATCGCGTCGGCCAGCCCGTCGCGGTCACCAACGCCGATCAGCAGACCGGTCGTCTCGTGGGCCACGACCTCGGGGACCCCTCCCACTGGCGTGGCGATGACCGGGACCTTTGCGGCCATCGCCTCGATCACTGCGCGCGGCAGTCCTTCCCAGCCGCTCGTCAGCGCGAAGACGTCGAAGGCACCGACGAGGCGAGCCGCGTCGTCGCGCGCGCCGAGGAACCTGCACGCCCCGTCGAGCCCGAGCTGGCACGCCTGTTCTTCCAGCGCTGCCCGTTCGGGACCGTCGCAGACGACGAAGAGCCGGGCACCCGCCCGTCGAGCCTCGGACAGCGCGAACCCCTCCAGGAGGTCATCGAGGCGCTTCTGCTTCGCCAAGCGCGCCACGGTGCCGACGACGAAACCCTCGTCCCCGCCCAGGAGCTCGTTCCGGAGCCGCTCTCGCTCCGCCGGGGTCAGACGACCTGCTGACATTTCGATGCCGCTCCTGATCAGCGCGTACTGCCCGGGGCGGCCGACACGCAGCGACTCCCCTGTGAGCCGATCCCCCACCGTCACCACGACAAGACGTTCGCAGAAGTGGGCCAGGAATCGTTCGAGCCACACGACAGCGGTGCGAGTCGCCCGTGACGAGCACGA
>CAZYOX010000436.1:0-3470 GCA_964649285.1 uncultured Bryobacterales bacterium
TGGAATCCGGTAAAGCGGCAATCGTTCACAGCAATTTCATGACGCGGCGCCTGGACGAAGCTGGGACCAACGTACCCATCTATCAGATTCCCCACGGCGCCTGGATCCCTCGAGTGCATCGAGAAGAGTATCGGGCGCAACTGGGGATTTCCGACGACACGCCGTTGATCGGAGTCTTCGGCTTTCTCAAGCCTTACAAGAGAATCCGCGAGGCATTGCTAGCCATGCAGTGGGTAGTGCGCTCCCACCGGCAGGCGCGGATGATTCTTGTCGGCGAAGAGCACCCGGAGTTGCCGGTGCAGCGCATGATCGAGGAGTTAGGCCTCGGCAACCATGTGCGCGTGCTGGGATACGCCCCGATCGACGAGTTCGTCGAGTACATCGGAGCCTGCGATATCTGCCTCAACTTGCGTTACCCGACTGTCGGCGAGACCTCGGGCACCTTGCTGCGCGCGCTGGGGCTCGGCAAGGCCGTCATCGTCTCGGACATCGGCTCGTTCGCTGACCTGCCCGACAGCATCTGTCTCAAGGCTCCAGTCGACAACAGCGAAGTCGATTTCATCGTGGAGTACATCAACTTGCTCATCGAGCGTCCCGAGATCCGCGCCGTCATCGGCGAGCGCGCCCGCGAGTATGTCGCCCGCGAGTGTTCTTGGGATCGCGTGGGCAAGCTCTTCGCCGACCGCATCCGCGACATCCACAGCGGAATGCGGCCGCCGAAGGCTTCCGACCAACAGACGGCCATTAATCCTCCGGTCAACGGCGCGGCGATGATGACCAAGACGGCGCCCGACTCTTGGTTTTCGGCCGACGGCACCGATCTCGCCGCGCACATCCTCGGCTTCTGCCAAGATGAAGCGGCCGTCGGCTACGTCAAGACCCATTTGACTCGATTGACCCGCACGCTCAAGATCACTCCGCCGGGCGGGCCGGAAGACGCCGTGCTCGAGATGGGCGCATACTTGCACATCACCCCGGCGTTGAAGAGCGTTCTTGGCTACGGCACGGTGCGCGGCTGTTATCTCGGCCCTTCGGGCCAAACCGACAGGCGTACGACAACGTCCTCGACCGGGGAGTCGTTTGAATGCGATATCGATCTGTTCGATGCCGAAAAGGATCCTTATCCCTACGCGGACGGCAGCTTCGCCACGGTGCTGTGCTGTGAACTCCTCGAACACCTTTATGAGGACCCGATGCACCTCATGTCCGAGGTCAACCGCATCCTGGCGATAGGCGGACACCTCGTGCTGACCACGCCGAACATCTGCAGCTTGCGCGCCGCGGGAGCGGCGTTGCTCGGCTATCATCCTGGGCTTTTCCATCAATACATCGCGCCCGACGCCAATGGCAACGTCGACCCCCGCCACGCCCGCGAATACGCCCCGCGCGATTTGCAAGAACTGATGGAAGCGGCCGGCTTCGAAGTTGTTCGCATGGAAACGGGTCCCTATGGCGAAGAGAATGCCGGCGACCATGCCTGGGTCGCCAATCTGCTGGAGAGATTCGACTTGCCGAACCAACTCCGCGACGATTGTCTCTATGCCGTCGGCCGCAAGGTTGGCCCCATCCGCAGCCGTTACCCGACCGCCCTCTACGCGCACGGCTAATCCAAGACGATGAACGCCCGACTCAGCGAAGTGGCCGCTTCGATCGTCGAAGACCGGCTGCTGGTAAAGAACGGCGCGAACGGCCGGCTGCGCTACGAGTTGCGCGACCGGGAAACGGACGCCCTTCTGGACAGCGGGGAGGGCATGGATGTGGATATTCCCCTGCCGGAAGACGACGGCGACTTCGCTGTTCTCGTCTCGCCGTCGGCGGCGTCCGCCGGACCGCTGCTCTTCTTCCGTGTGATCGTAACGGACGGTTCCGCGCGCTTGGCCGGCCCACAGGTCACGTCAGCCGCGGCCCTGCGGCGCGCGCGGCTTGTTCGGCGCATCGGCCGCGGAGTCGTACAGCCCTTTCGGTCCATCTGGCGCAACCGTTCGCTCATCCGTTCGATGGTTCGGCGCGACATTGCCGGGCGCTATGCGGGCTCGCACGCGGGCATATTTTGGACGGTGATCCATCCCCTGCTGCTGATGCTTACTTACGCGTTCGTCTTTGGGTTGGTGCTGAAGACGCGCTTCGCCAACGATGACCGGCCCAGCAGCTTCGTCCTCTATTTCCTCGCCGGCATGCTCCCTTGGTTGCCGTTTTCCGAATCCGCCGGACGCGCGGCGGGCGTGATCATCGAGCATGCCAACTTCGTCAAGAAGCTCGTTTTTCCGCTCGACATCTTACCGGTGAATGTCGTTTTCGCCGGGTTGTTCAGCCAATTCTTCGGCGTCCTGGTTTTCTTTGGCGCATTATTGCTGTTCGGCCGGGATATCTACTGGACAGCGCTCTACCTGCCCGTGCTGCTCGTGCCGCAACTGCTGTTCACGCTGGGCGTTTGCTGGCTCTTGGCCGCTCTCGGAGTGCTGTTCCGCGACCTGGGACAACTGATCGGGTTCATCATCACCGTTTGGTTCTTCTTGACGCCGATCTGCTACGACGAATCCCTCCTCGGGCAATATCACTGGCTGTTCGCCATCAATCCGTTCTACATTCTCGTGCGAGCGTACCGAGCCGTCTTGCTAGAGCAGGCGGCGCCGGAGTGGCAGCCGTTGTTGTGGTTGACGGCTGCCTCAGCGATCGTCTTCTTGCTCGGCTACGGCTGGTTCCATCGCACGCGGCGGCAGTTTGCGGACTTGGTCTAGATGCTCAGGGCGAAGAACATCTCCAAGGTCTACCGGATCTACGACCGGCCCGTTGACCGCATTCTTGAAGCATTGCCGCTCGTGCGGCCCAGGCACTCAGACTTCCCTGCCCTGCACCCGCTCGATTTAGAAGTCGACAAAGGGGATACGCTAGGGGTCGTCGGCCCCAACGGCGGCGGCAAGAGCACGCTGCTGCAGTTGCTTGCGGGAATCATTCCTCCCACCACCGGTAGAGTCTCACGCAAAGGCCGGACGGCGGCGCTGCTGGAGTTGGGGGCCGGCTTCAATCCCGAGTTCTCGGGGCGCGAGAACGTCTACATTAACGGCGAGATCATGGGTCTCAGCCGTCGCGAGATTGAGGCCTCGATACCTTCCATCGAGCGCTTCGCCGGCATCGGCGAGTTTATCGAGCGGCCGGTCAAGACCTATTCGACCGGCATGCACGTCCGGCTGGCGTTTGCTACGGCCATCCACGTCGACCCTGACATCCTCATCGTTGATGAAGCCCTGGCCGTGGGCGACGCCGTCTTCGCCAACCGCTGCATCCGCAAGTTCGAAGAACTTCGCGAGAGGGGGGTTACTGTCGTGCTCGTCTCCCATGACCTCGGGCTCGTCAAACAACTCTGCAACCGCGCCATCTTTCTCATGGATGGGCGCGTCCAGGCGGCAGGCGACCCTAGCGACGTCATCAACCGCTATGTCGGCTCCGTCTTGGAGAAGCAAAAGGCCTGG
>CAZYOX010000437.1:0-3468 GCA_964649285.1 uncultured Bryobacterales bacterium
GTTCACCCGTATGCCCTCGGGCGCGTAGTCCAGGGCCATGTTCTTGGTCAGGGTAATCAGCGCGCCCTTCGACAGCGAATACGCCGCCCGGTTGCGCACTCCTACGACGCCGACAATCGAGGCGGTATTGATGATGACGCCGCCAGGCCGGGACAGGTAGGGCAACACGCTCTTCGCGCAAAGAAACGCGCCGCGGATATTCACGCGCAACACTCGATCCAGCCCTTCCAGGTCCTGCTCGCCGACAGGATGCCGAACGGCGATCCCGGCATTGTTGAAGAGGATGTCGATCCCGCCGGCAGTCCGCGCCGCTTCCGCCGCCGCGGCCTGCATCGAACCCTCGTCGGTAACGTCGCATCCCAGAGCAAATCCCTTGCCGCCCGCCCGCTGGACCATTGCGACCGTCTGGTCCGCGGATGGCTGGTCGATATCCGCCGCGGCGACAATCGCGCCTTCGCCGGCAAAGCGCAACGCAGCCGCCCTGCCGATTCCCGAGCCCGCACCTGTGATAAATGCCGTTCGGCCGGCGAAGCGAGCGCTCATGATCGCCTAATGGCCCAACGCCTCTTGAATGGCGGCTTTCGCGATCGGTTCCATGATGGCGTAGCCGGCCTCGTTCGGATGGATGCCGTCGGTGCTGAGGCCTTCTTTCATCGCGCCTTTCTCATCCGACATGGCGGAATGATAGTCGGCGTACACGCAGCCGTGTCCCTCGCAGTAGCCCTTCATCCACTGATTGACGGCCGCGACCTTGGGGGCAGGCTGCATACCGGTGCGCCAAGGATAGTCGTACGCCGGCGTGATCGAGGCCAGCACGACCTTGATGTCGGCGGCTTCGGCAAGTTGCACCATGGACTTCAGATTGTCCGTGATCATGCCGATAGTCGACGGTCCCGTATTACCGGCAATGTCGTTTGTACCGGCGTTGATCACAACGACCTTCGGCCGGAGCGCGACGACATCCTGCTGGAATCGCACGAGCATCTGCGGCGTCGTCTGACCGCTAATGCCGCGGCCCACATACCCGGCACTGAAGAACGCCGCGGAGCGGCGCGGCCAAGCGTCGGTAATCGAGTCGCCCATGAAGACGACGCGTGTCTGCCCATCGCGGGGCACGCCCAACTCGGCGTTCGCCTGACGGTAGCGCTGCAACTGGGCCCAGTCGGTGCGTAGGCGCTCGTCTTCGGCTTTGCGTCGCGCCTCTACCTGTTCGGGAGTAAGTTCCGCTCGTTGAGCGAACGCGTGCGGCCACCCGAGGGCGGCAGCCAAGACAACGAGGATCACCGGCAAGGATTTCATTCGCCCGACTCTAGCACCGGGGGCAAATTCGAAACAACTGAGGCAGCCGGCCAGCTAATACCGCAGGATGCGTCGCATCTCGGCCTCGACGTCTTCCGTCTGCGGCAAGATCTCGCGCTCTAACTCGGGCCGGTACCCGACCCATACGTCCTTGGCGCCGATGCGCCCGATCGGGGCGTCGAGATAGTCAAATAGCTCGTTCCCAATGCGCGCCGAGATCTCCGACCCGAAGCCCCAACTCAGCATGTCTTCGTGGACGACGATCACGCGGCTCGTCTTCTTCACCGACTCCGCGATCGCCTCCCAGTCGTAGGGGCTCAACGAACGCAAGTCGAGCACCTCAATCGAGACGCCGGTCTCTTCCTCGATGTTGGCCGCAGCGACTTCGCACTTGTGAACCAAGGCGCCATAGGTAACGATCGTCAAATCGTCCCCCTCGCGAACCTTAGCGGCCTTGCCGAACGGGACCATGTAGTCCGGTCCCGGATAAGGACTGCGGTTATAGGTTTCGCGGTAGAGCTTCTTGTGCTCCAGGAATAAGACGGGATCGTCGCAGCGAATCGCTGTCCGCAGCAGGCCATTCGCATCGAGCGCGTTGGACGGGAAGACCACCCGCAGCCCCGGAATATGCGTAAAGGACGATTCGCCGGATTGCGAGTGATACACCGACCCGCCGTTCAGATAACCGCCGATGGGCACGCGAATGACGAAGGGCGCCGCGAAGCCGTTATTCGACCTCCAACGCAGCGACGCCAACTCGTCGCGAATTTGCATCATGGCGGGCCAAATGTAATCGAAGAACTGAATCTCGACGACCGGCTTCAGCCCTCGCGTGGCCATGCCGGTACCCCGCCCGACGATCGCCGCTTCCGCGATGGGCGAGTTAAACACTCGGCGGCGGCCGTGCTTTCGTTGCAACCCGAGCGTCGCCTTGAACACGCCACCTTTACCCTTCACCAGGTTTAGGTTTTCTTCCCGGCTGCAATCGGCGACGTCTTCGCCGAAGACGTAGATGCGCGGGTCGCTGGCCATTTCGTCGTCCAGGCAGGCGTTGATCAGGTCGACCATCGTCCGCGGCGAGCCCTGGAGCTTGGCTTCGGTAGAGAACGCGGCCGACGAGGGGTCGACATCCGGCGAGTACAAGTAGAGCATCGCCGTTTCAGGTTTTGGCGCGGGGGAAGCGACCGCTTCGGCCGCCGCACGCTGGACCTCTTCCTCAATGTCGGCTTGGATCTCAAGCAGATCCGTGCGCTTGGCTATCCCTTCTTGCAACAAGACATCGGCGAATCGCTGAATTGCGTCGCGGCAGTCCTCGTCCTCGCGCTCCGCAGGAGTCTTGTAGGACGCTTCGTCGTCCGACAAGGAGTGCCCGTAGGGACGGGTCACGTGCGCGTGCACCAGGGCGGGCCCCAAGCCGCTGCGGCAGTGTTGGAAGGCCCGCTCCAACGTCGTGAAGCTGGCCTGGAAATCGGTGCCGTCCGTCTCGTAAACGGCGAGTCCGGGAAAACTTTCTAGCGCCTTCGAGATGCTGCCGCCCGGCGTTTGGGACTCCACGGGAACGGAAATCGCGTAGCCGTTGTCCTCAATCAGATAGAGCAGCGGCAGACGCTCCAGGGCAGCCGCGCTGATCGACTCCCAGAACTCACCTTCGGATGTGGCGCCCTCGCCCGCACAAACGACGGTAACCTCGTATTCCTCGGCATCGTCGCCTTGGGCCAGCCGGCCGGCATGGGCGCAGCCCACGGCCTGCAGGCACTGCGTACCGGTGGCGCTCGACGGCGCGACGATATGCAACTCCGGAAAGGACCAGTGCGTCGGCATCTGCCTGCCGCCCGAGGCCGGATCAGCCGCGGCGCCAACAGTCTGAAGTAACATTTGCAGCGGCGTGACGCCCAACGTTAAGCAGACAGCACGATCGCGGTAGTAGGGGTAGAGCCAATCGACACCCCGCCGCATGTGCAGGCCCGCGGCAACTTGGATGGCCTCATGACCAGCGCAACTAATTTGGAAAAAAGCCTGGTTCTGGCGCTTGAGAATGATCTCTCGATCATCCAGCCGCCGAGACAGGTACATCAGCCGATATACCTGCAAGAGGTCGTCGGAGGAAAGACCGACGACAGGGGATGTGTAGGATGACCTCAGCCTGCTTTCGCTCATGAGCCACGGGAC
>CAZYOX010000438.1:0-3468 GCA_964649285.1 uncultured Bryobacterales bacterium
TTGCGATATACGTGTCGCGCGCTGGCCGGATCTCCCGCGTTTTCAGTGACGACGATCGCGAGTATTGCGCTTGGGATCGCCGCTACTACCGTTGTGTTCAGTTTTCTCTACGCGTTGCTGCTCAATCCTTTCCCCTATCAAGGTGCCAATCGGATGTTCTGGCTTGGCGGCGGAGAGAGAACGGGGCCTACTGGGCCGCTCTTGTTGTCTCCTGGAGAGTTCATCGAAGTGCAACGCATGGGCGTGGTGGAGGATGCCATCGCCACCGTGCCGTCGGTCATGGCCGTTGGTGGCGGCGCCTTGTCGCAAGCCGTTCCAGTCGAGCGTGTGTCGGTGAATACCTTCGACTACTTTGGCGTACCGCCGCTCCTCGGACGCACGTTCACCAAGGGGGACGCGTCCGCGGATCAGGGGTCAGGATCGGTTGTCGTTCTGAGCTATCGGTTCTGGCAACGGCATTTGGGCGGGGACGCTAGTGCGCTTGGCGCCCTGCTGCGTGTCGAGGGTCAAGACTATGAGGTCGTCGGGGTCCTTCCGCGACGCTTCATGAGCATGTTTAACACGACGGAAATTCTTCTTCCTCTTCCCGCTGCGCAGGACCTCAACGCTCGATTGTACGCGCAGGTTCGTATCAAACCCAATGTAACGAGGGGCGGAGCGGAAGTTGCCTTGCAGCAGCTCTTTGTGAGTCTGGCGAATGCGTCGCCCGGTCGGTTTCCCCGTGATTTCCGCGTGCAGTTAAAGGGTCTACGTGAGGCGCGCGGTGACGTCTACACGGGGACATTGGTTCCCCTTTTTGCGGCGTCCGCGCTGCTACTCGTCGTTGGTTGCCTGAATGTCGCCATCCTCTTGCTGGCGCGAGGAACGAGTCGCCAGGCCGAACTGGCCACCCGAAAGGCGCTCGGCGCCAGCAAGGGAAGGCTGGTTCGCCAACTGCTGACGGAATCGATCGTGCTCGGCGCCGCGGGCGGGGCGATCGGCATCATATCGGCTGTCTGGGCCGTGCCGGCGGTGCTGGCCGTGTACCCGCAATATCTTCCGCCAGACACAGTGGTACGGCTGAACGGCCCGGTGCTGGCATTTGCCGCTATTGTGGTCCTGATAACGACGCTTGCCTTCGGTCTGTCGCCGGCGTTCAGGCTATCCCGCGCGGAAATGAATCTGTCCATGGAGGGCAATTCGCGCGCGGCATCCAGCGCCGTTCATAGAAGACGCTTCTATCCAGTTTTAATAGCGGCGCAGGTTGCGTTGACGGTGGTCTTGTTGGCCGCAGGAGGCGCCGCATGGCGCACGTTTCAGACGTTGTCTCACGTGGAGTTGGGGTACGACGCGCAGCACATTCTTCGTTTGGCTTTACTGCTTCCAGATGGGCGCCTCGAAACATGGGCCGAGCGTGCGCGCTTCTCGAGTCGCCTTCGTGAACAGATTGCCGAGACCTCTGGTGTTGAATCTGTCGCCGTTGGTCAGGTTCCGCCTTCTGCCGGAGGGCGGATGGCAATAGTCCTTTCAGACCGTCCGCCATCCGATGATCAGGTTTCACTGGTTCAGCGGGTCAGCCACGGATACTTTTCCACGCTGAGGATTCCGCTTATCCGTGGTCGGCTCTGGTCGAGTACCGACGATGTCACAGCTGCGCCCGTGGCAGTCATCAATCAGGCCCTGGCGCGCCGATTTTGGCCGGCTGTTGATCCGGTTGGCAAACGCATTCGCATACCTGATCTCAAACCTACTGCCCCCGATCGGGAGACCGCGCCATGGCTCGACGTCGTGGGTGTCGTCGGCGACACGCCGAATACGGGGCTGCGCGAACCTCCGTCGCCGATGATCTACCTGCCGCATACGCTTCTGCTCACGGCGAACGAATATATAGTCATTCGGACGCACGGTGATCCAGGGGCCATGCTACGGACGGTTCAAAGCAAAGTGCAGGACGTGGACGCGTCCCCGATTGTCGCCAACAACTATGTGCCGTCACCAGGCTCCAACACCGCCGTCGAGATTTTAAGGGACATCGGATGGGGGCGTGAGCGGTTGGTCGCTTCTCTCTCGCTCGCATTCGCAGCCGTGGCGCTCGCCCTTGCGGCGGTCGGCTTGTACGGTGTGGTGTCCTATGTGGTCAGGCGCAGGTTGCGTGAGTGTGCCATTCGCATGGCGCTTGGGGCCAGGCGTGCGACGGTCATTGGGATGATCGTCGGTTCAACAATGCGTGCTGTGGCGGTAGGGCTCGTACTGGGCGTCTTGCTCAGTCTCGGCATGGGCCGCATGTTGATGCAATGGAGTGGCGGTACCGCGCCGGACGCCGCGTTGCTTCTGTCGGTAGGAATGGTTCTTATCACCGTAGCTTGGATCGCGGCACTCATCCCCGCGCGCCATGCCGCGACTGTGGATCCGACGGCCGCGCTCCGGTGTGAATAGCCTTAGGCCTCGATTCGGGGCGTCGTTAGCTGCAACCAAGCCGCAGCTCTCCTTCGTGGTCGGCCTGCGCCTTGGTTCTAAGGCTTGAACGCCCTCAGTCAACTAGCGCGAAAGCCACAATGTTCGGTCCTGAAGCGACGCTGATGAATTGCTTGCCGTCGACCATGTAGGTCATCGGCGAAGCCTTCCATAGATTGCCCATCGGGAAGTGCCACAATGGCTCGCCTGTTTTCGCATCGACAGCCGCTAAGGCGCCGCTGTCGTCGCCATAGATCACCAGGTCACTCGCTGTTCCCAACACTCCGCCCCAGCTTGTGCCCGGGCCCGCCTGCGGAAGCTCCCACTTGATGTCGCCCGTGGCAATATCGATGGCGCGCAGGATCTTTTGCGGCTTCTTGCCGGGCGCGTATTCCCGCGACCCGCCGAAGTAACCCTTGCCTGCTTCCCAATCGTTGTGGCGCTTGGTGAAAACGTCGCAGGCTTCGAGCGTCTGCAGATAGTACAGGCCCGTTTCGTTGTTGAACGAAGTCGAATACCAGTTCGTTGCGCCAAGCAGCGAAGGACAAGTCTCCTGCCCCTCCGTGGACGGCTCCGTCCCCGCCACCTTGATCGGACGGCCTTTCTCATCCAGTCCCGTCGCCCAGGTCAGGTTGTTGACGAACTTCTTGCCCAGCAGGAACTCGCCCGTCACGCGATCGAGTACGTAGAAGAATCCGTTGCGTGCCGCGTGCAGCAGCAGTTTGCGCGGTTGGCCCTTCCACGGACGGTCCACCAATACAAACGGCTGTTCGGCGTCCCAATCCCACACGTCGTGCGGCGTGTATTGGAAGTACCACTTCATCTTGCCCGTCTTGGCGTCCAGCGCCAGCATCGAATCCGAATACAGGTTGTCGCCCAAACGATAGTCGCCGTTCAGATCCGGACCCGGATTGCCCGTCTGCCAGTAAACCAGGCCCAGCTCCGCGTCGTAGTTGCCCGTGAACCAGGCTGCGGCGCTGGGGTGTGCGATGCCTCCACCCTGCCACGTTTCCGACCCAGGCTCGCCTTCAAGCG
>CAZYOX010000439.1:0-3466 GCA_964649285.1 uncultured Bryobacterales bacterium
CTTCGTCTCTGTCCTTCGTGCCTGTCGACTTCTGTTGTGGCCTCCCTTCTTCGTCGCGGTAGCTCATCCACCAGAAGGCCGAGTCCTTCCGAGGGTAGATGGCGCCACTCGTTTTTCTCGGTCTACCTATCCTGCTCATCGATTCCTCCATTTACATGAAACTGCTGGCGCCACTCGGCCAGTTCCGAGAGTCGGAACCGGATCGAGCGGCCCATCATGCGGAAATGGGGAATCTGCTTTCGCTCGACGTAAGCATACACGAGCGAAGGGCTGACGCCCAAGAAACGGGCGGCGGCCTTGACGTTGACCGGGGTTTCGGTCGTTTGGATGTCGAAGGTTCGGGTCATAGGCGTCCTCGAAAGAGAGCCGCCTCTGGCAAGAAAGCTCACATCAGGTGACGGAGATCACGATACGGTTTTGAGGTTTTCGGCTCTCGCGGACTCAGTGGAGACAAGGTCGATTTCGACCGGTTGCGCCCGATCCTGACCGCTGCTGGAGGGCCTTCATGCCTACGAGTCATCTGCGTGCTACGCTTCTTGCTTGCTGTCTGCTGGGCATAGCGGGCCGACCGTTGGCCGCGCAATTGCCGGCCGGGGGAATCGCTGGGGAGATTCGCGACCCTTCGGGCGCGGTCGTGAGCGGGACGCGAGTGCTTGCGAGCAACACCGCCACCGGGCTCGAACGTTCTGTGACCGGCGACGCGGAGGGTAGATTCGCGCTATTGCTCTTACCCCCAGGGGTCTACGAGTTGAGCGTCGAGGCACAGGGCTTTCAAGACCCGCGCAAGAGGGTCGTCGTACAGACGGGGGCGACGACGTTTGTGGATGTCGATCTGTCGGTCGACGTTCTCGAACAGGTAGTCGAAGCGTTGGACTCGCTGCCTGAGTTGCGTTACGACTGGCCCGGCATCGATGGCGTCGTTTCGAGGTTCCAAATCGAGAACCTGCCGCTGAATGGTCGCGAGTTCTTTCAGTTGGCGATCCTTGAGCCCGGCGTGACGGCCGCACCCAGGGCCGGGTTCTTCACCCGCCAGTTCGACGTCTCGGTCTTGGGAGCTTCGGCGAACGCGACGCGGTACACGATGGATGGCAGCCCGGTCTTCAACCCACTGACCGGCGGGACGCCGCAGAACTCCTCGCAAGAGGTTGTTCAAGAATTCCAAATTCAGACCCTCAACTTCGATCTGGCGACGGGGCTGACCGGAGCGGGCGCGGTGAACGTCGTTACGCGCTCGGGCGGCAACGATCTCCACGGAAGCGGGTTCTTCTTCTTTCGAGATCACAATCTCTCCGCCTACCCCGCTCTGCGGCGCGAGCCGAGCAATCCCGATCCGTTCTTCGCGCGCCGCCAGTTGGGAGTCCAGGTTGGCGGACCGATTCGGAAGGACCGGCTGTTCTTCTTCACGAACTTCGAGCGGAACAACCAGGACGGCGTGTCCACCGTGCAGCCGCGGTCACCGGACTTCGCGAGCTTCGGCGGGATCTTCCCGAGCCCGTACGACAGCAACCACATGAGCGCTCGGTTCGACTTCCGATTGAGCGATCGCAATATGGCGTTCGTGCGCTACACGCATGACGGCAACGAGAGCTTCTTGCCGCCGAGCGGTCAGGGCAATCTGCCGTCGAATTGGAGCGCCAGCTCGAACTGGGTCGACCAAAGCGTCGGTTCGCTGTCGAGCGTTCTCCGGCCGAACCTCATCAATGAGCTGCGGTTCTCCTACTGGTATTGGCAGACGCGAAATCTGCCGCCCGATGAGTCGATCTGCCCCGGCGAGTGCGTCGGACTAGGCATGCCGGAGATCAGCATCCTGGGGAGCGACTTCGTCGCCGGCAACTTCGTGTTGGCGCCGCAAGGCGGTGACACCCGTCGCTATCACCTGACTGACAACGTCTCGTGGCAGAAGGGTCGCCACGGGATGCGCTTCGGCTTCGAGTGGCAGTACGAGCGCAGCACCGGGTTCCTGGAATTCGTCGAGCCTGCGTCAATGGTGCTGTATTCGCCGGATCTTGTGCGGGCCTTCAACGCCGACCCGCGCGTCCCGCCGCAAGCGCGCATCCCCTTGCCGGGCTCTTTTCGGACGCTCGACGACGTCCTGCAACTGCCGCTGGCGGGATTTTCAGTCGGGTTCGGCGATCCGACGTTGCCGCCTCAGTTCGCCTCCGCCGATGCCCCACACGATCACCTCTGGCGAGCGTACTGGCAAGACTCGTGGAGGGTCCGATCACGCTTCACGCTGAACTATGGGCTGTCGTACTTCTATCACGCTGATCTGGCGAATCACGAGCTGAGCAAGCCGACATTCCTGGAACCGTTGCTCGGCGCTGACGGCTTGCAGCCGACGCGTCGAGACCGCAACAACTTTGGGCCGATGCTCGGCTTCGCTTGGAACGTTTCGCGGGACAACCGGACCGTCGTGCGGGTCGGTTCGGGCATCTACTACGACCTGCCCTTGGACTCATTGCGGTTGCGCGAGCTTTCGATGATCGGGCCTCAGGGAGCTGGACGATTCATCGTTGACGGCTCTATTATTCCCAATCCGATTCCCGGCATTCCGGGCGTACCGCCGTCCACGCCCCTCAACTTTCCAAACGGCCCGACGAACTTTCGGGGCGAACAAGTCGTTCAGATCCTGCCGAACGTCAAGGCGCTGCTAGAACGCCAACTTGGCGATCCGGGCAATACCGACCTGAGCGTTCGCAACATTGACATCTTCAAGCAAGGATCAGGGCTAATTGCGCAGGACTTCGCGACGCCATATTCGGTCCACCTCAACGCTGGCGTGCAGCGAGAGTTGGCCACCCGCTTAGTAGCCTCGGCGGACTTCGTCTATCGGCGGTCCATTCGCCAGAACATGGGGGACGTCGATCTGAACCGGTGGTCCGCTGCGCAGGGGCCGGTGATTCGTGCGTGCCAGGGGCCTGAGTTGTTGGACCCGACGGCTCGGTGCTCAAGTGGGCCGATCACCGTGCAGATGAGCAGCGGGCTGGCAACGTACAAGGGTCTTCTGGTGAAGTTGGAGCGACGCTGGTCCGGACGTTATCAGCTGCTGGGCTCGTACGCGCTGTCGAGCAATCGGGGCTTCAACGGCGTGATCAACAACGACGACTGGTTCGAGAGTCACGGCCCGCGCGATATGGATCGTCGGCATGTGTTTGCATTCGCGGGAATCGCTGACCTGCCTTGGGGATTCCGGGTGTCCGCCGTCTCAAGAGTGATGAGCGGCGCCCCGTTCCGAGCGCAAATGTTCGGCTTGGATTTGAATGGAGACGGGACGATCGATGACCTACTGCCCGGGACGGGATGGAATGAGCTCAACCGCGGCGTCGACGCCGATGGACTGCGACAGATCGTCGAGCGGTTCAACGCCGAGGTAGCGGGCGGCCAGACGCCGGCTGGACAACCCATCCCGCAAGTATCGCTACCTCCCAGCTTCACGCTCGGCGACTCGGTGTTCTCTCAGGATCTC
>CAZYOX010000440.1:0-3463 GCA_964649285.1 uncultured Bryobacterales bacterium
GTGATCAAGTACAATAACGTCGATGCCCTCAATCTTGTCTACAAGATCTGGGCTGTTACGGCGATAGTTCTTTGGGCTCCGATCTTCGTGATCACTCTGATCTCCAGCCTGATGGGCGGAGGTGCCAGGGTGGTGGTCAATCCTACCCCAAATCCTGCCCCTGCAACCGCGGCTGCTGGTGTTGGAGGCGGAGGCGTGGTGAGGCCGGCGACGAATGAGCATGATGTGGCACTGGTTTGGGCAAAGTACAAAGGGTTTATGGCACTCATTGCCTTCCTGCTCTTCATGTACTTGCTCTCCATCTATACCGCGGTTCCCAAGACAATTCTGATGTGGACGAATCCCGAAAGTCGCACCCAAGTTGGGCCTGACTGGTGGGATCCGGCGATGTCAGGGCTGGGCGCCATCATACTGATCGTGGCAATGGTGGCGATTCCGTTCGTGCTGGTGCCGAAGTTCGTCTACTCTGCTGTGCATCATGGCGGAGGCGTCTGGACTGACCGGCACTTCGTTTATGCAGGGATTGGCATAGCTGCCATCTTTGCCCTGGAGCTCTACGTTTTCAAGACGATCGGGCTCCTGTAGAGAGACACAAGGGCTCCCACCTAGGCGTGGGGCTAGTAACCGGTTTTACCCGATGGGTAAAGCCGGTTTTTCTTTACTTATATATTTAAATATTAAATCTCATGCGTAAAACTGCAGGTTGTGGTATGAAATATTGGCGCCGAGAGTATGCAATTATCAGACATCAACCATTAATTGCTATAGGCTTGACATGAAATTATTGGCATGCTATATTTTAAATAGAAAATAAAACTATGGACAGACATCCATAGGCACCCTGACTCTTGAATAGGTCGCAAAAGGAGTGAGACCATGAAGCACCTGCGTAAGATTGCACTGCTCCTGTTTGCTTCTCTCATTCTCCTCTCCCCCACACTGGCTTCGGCCATGGTAGGTGGGGATGAGATGCCAGACTGTCAACTTGAGCCGGAAATGTGCACCGAGCTGATCGTCCAGCAGGATGAGCAGATCGCGGCACTGGAGGCGCAGCTGGAAGAGGCTGGCATAACACCGGTGACGAAGCTTTCTGTAGCTGAGGAGACTGAGAATGCTGCCTCAGTAAACATTTCTGGTGATTTTCCCTATGAAGTGCCGCCTGAGTGGCAGTTTGTGGTGGATTATCGCCAAAATACAGTCGAGACACTTTCAGCCTTCTGCACGAATCCACCATATCAACGTGATCTGGCCAAGAGATGGTCATGGGTGGAGCAGGGTTACGATATCGAGGATGTTTATGATGACCTTGACGACCCGAGCGTTTTCGTAACAGATATAGGAAAGCAATATTTTTACCTGAAGGATGTCTTCACAAGCAAGCTGGCCATGGCTCAGGAGAGCACCGATCAAGTACCCGCTTGGGTTCCAATGGAGCCATACGCATTCTATGAGATTCTACCCCTATTGGATGCCATGTATCCAGGGTGTAGCACAGGCGACTACGCTTAAGAACGTAGCGCCAAACCCCGACCATTGGCCGGGGTTTTTATTTTTCTTTTTTCTGATAACGGATATGCGCTTTTTCATTGACTTTTATTGCTCATAATTCTACACTGAATGTATTGTATGCTTGGCTGTGTTGTGTCTGGTGACGCAAGGCAGGCATGAGGCTGAAGACTGAAGGCAGTGTTATCCAAATAAGCATGCACCAGAGGTCTTATCGTTTGCTAGCTAGCAGACTCTAGGATGACAGACATATTTGAGCAAGATCCTATCGATCGACTTTGTCGATCTCCAGGATGACCAATTTATATTACATGAAAAAGCCTGTCCGACGTATTTTATCTTCTCTTTTAGTTATTGGTGTTACTGCCTCTATCGTGGTTGCGTCAATTGCTCCTTTATTGACGCCACCAGAGTCAGTGGCTCAGACTAATCCACAGACTACCGATGTCTTTACCGGACAATTTATCCCGGCCTATTATGGTGCAGCCTATGACCCGAGTGAGGCTTATAAACACATGGCTGGAGCAACCGTGTATGTCTTTGCTTACGACACCTGGGGGCGAGTGGTCAACAACTTTGCCTATAAAACGCAAGTACGGGCTGATGGGAGCTTTCAGGCAGCCGGGCTGCCAAATGCCAGTCATTATGGCATTTATTTCCCTGATGAGGCTAACAAGCTGACTAATTATTTCCGGGTTCCGACTGAAGAGGATAAATTACAAGCTAGCTTTGCCTATCAGCAGGCAGTCTTCCCAGGTGGTGAGGAGGAGGGTGAAGGAGAAGAAGCTGCTGCAGATGAAATAGACACCCCAAACACCCAGATCCTCAATGAGAAAGTCCCGGATACGATCAAAGGGGCAAGCATTTTCCTGACTTCATCCAAGAACCTGGATATTCAAAATCACATCAATATATTCCCTTTGGTACCGATGTCTATATTGAGTGTCATTATAAAGGATCCCTTGAATAGCTCTGATTTTGCTAATTACAACAAGCCATATGAAATATACGCTCAGCGGGTTGCATCCCGACCTTTTGATGAAACCACCTCTACTCCATACAACGAGTGCGCAGTTAATGCGATGGACGAATGCGGTGAGATTCCTGATACAACACTGACTGCTGAAGTAACTAATGGACCGGTAATTCGTGGACGGTCAATTTACTACACACCCACTACTGGTGAAAATAATGCTTCCTGTGGTGCAGCAACTATATTCCAGGCTTTTGCTCCGAGCGGCACCTATGCAATCACTTATTGGCGGCCAGATGGCCGAGACGCTCAAAACCAGATTACCTACTTAAACTTCAATGGATCTCAGTCACTCAACACCCCCTACAACGGTATTGCTGTGGAGCCGGTGGCTAGTGTGGTAAATGAGGCACCCGAGGTGAGTTGGGGCGAACTATCTAATCGCTGTGTAAGAGACGACGATGCAAGCTTAACATCAGATGGGGTTAACTTCTGGACCGCCCACCCTAGCAGCGCCAATCTATGGGGCATGTTGTACATGAATGAGAACAATCGAAAGTCTGTTGTAAGCAATGCAGGCCGAGTGGCTGTTTCGGACAACACATTAAAGTTTGTTGATCCGACAACCAGGAAATGCGCAGAAAACGGCACTAAAGAAGGCAATGTTACTGCCTTGGGAATATTTATTTTTAGTACATGCAATGTTCGATCGGATTCATTTACAACCAGGTTGCGAGTAATGGATGGTGCTGCTGGAGGGAGTCCGATTGAGCAAGGTGGCAACAATGCAGGGAGTGGCTTGGCTGCAGCACTGAAAACCAATGACGGTATAGAAGTAGCAGTGAATGGCCAGGAAGGCCCAGCCAAGAAAAGCATTGGCATTGTTACTGAGTCTGATGAAGGAGCGACTGGACAATTGGTAATAGGCAGCAAGCCTGTTGGTGATACCTGGCTTAGTCTGCTGGCGAATGGCCGTATTTTCCA
>CAZYOX010000441.1:0-3442 GCA_964649285.1 uncultured Bryobacterales bacterium
CAGCATCATCGACGGCATCCGGCTGTGCAAGGCTCAGCGCTTGCGCTATCGCAACAATGACATGGCCGACTTGGAAGAGCAACTGAAGACCGCGTCCGACGCTCGCGCCAAGATGATCGCGACAGACGGCGTCTTCTCCATGGACGGCTACTACGCCAACCTCAAGGCGATTTGCGAGCTGGCCGACAAGTACAACGCGCTGGTCATGGTCGACGATTCTCATGCCGTAGGTTTCACCGGCAAGAAGGGCCGCGGCACGCACGAGCTGTGCGGCGTCATGGGCCGCGTGGACATCATCACCGGCACGCTCGGCAAGGCCCTTGGCGGCGCCAGCGGCGGTTACACAAGCGGACGCAAAGAACTCATCGACATGCTCCGTCAACGTTCTCGTCCGTATTTGTTTTCGAACTCCGTGCCGCCGATGGTCGTCGGCGCCTCGTTGCGCGCGCTCGAACTGCTGGAAGAGAGCGGAGAACTGCGCGAACGGCTGATCGCCAACACCAAGATGTTCCGTGCCGGTCTCGAAACCCTGGGCTTGAACGTGCTTCCCGGCCAACATCCGATCGTGCCGGTCATGCTCGGCGACGCAGCGTTGGCCGGGCGCTTCGCCGATGCCTTGCTCGAACGCGGCATCTACGTCATTGGCTTTTCGTATCCGGTGGTTCCCCAAGGCAAGGCGCGCATCCGCACGCAAGTCTCCGCCGCGCACACGGAAGACGATTTGAAGTTTGCCCTGGAACAGTTCGCCGCCGTCAAGAACACTCTGGGCGTTTAATCTGCCGGTCTTGTGTCCAGGCGCTCGCAATTAGTGCTGCGCGGAGCCCGCCGGGACTCGCCGAGGCAGTACCCACTCGGACCGCGGGAAGTGGCATGTGTACCCATGTGGGTAGCGTTCCAAGTAATCCTGGTGTTCCGGCTCTGCCTCCCAGAAGGAACCTGCCGGCGCAACCTCGGTCACCACCGGTCCCGGCCACAGACCCGAGGCGTTCACGTCCGCGATGGTTTCCTTGGCGACGTCCTTCTGAGCGTCCGTCAGATAGTAGATGCCCGAGCGATAGGAAGTTCCGCGGTCGTTGCCCTGTCGGTTGAGAGTCGTCGGGTCGTGGATCTGAAAGAAAAACTCAAGCAGCTTGCGATAGCTGAGTTGTTCCGGATCGAAGACGATTTCGATGCCCTCGGCGTGTGTGCCGTGATTGCGATACGTGGCGTGCTGAACGTCGCCGCCGGTGTAGCCGACACGCGTTTCGATAACGCCAGGCAACTTCCGTATCAGATCCTGCATGCCCCAAAAGCAGCCGCCGGCTAAGATGGCTCGTTCGGTCATTTAGATATCCTCCACTTGGTCCAGATACTCTCCGTAACCCTCAGCTTCCATATCGTCGCGATGGACGAAGCGCAGGCTGGCGCCGTTGATGCAGTAGCGCAGACCGCCCCGGTCGCGCGGGCCGTCCTCGAAGACGTGTCCCAGATGACTGTCGCCGTATGTCGAGCGCACTTCCGTGCGCTGCATGCCGTGGCTAGAGTCGCTTATTTCGTTAATATACTCGTCCGCAATCGGCTTGGTGAAGCTCGGCCAACCGCAGCCCGATTCGTACTTGTCGCTGCTGGCGAAGAGCGGCTCGCCGGAGACGACATCGACGTAGATGCCGGGCTCTTTGTTGTAGAGATACTCGCCCGTGCCGGGCATTTCGGTACCGTTCTGCTGGGTGACGCGGTATTGCTCGGGGGTGAGGTCTGCGATGGCGGCTTCGGTTTTCTTGTATTCCATGCTGCTATTGGATTCTCGTCCAGGTCAAAAGGTGACATGCAATTTAGCTTTCAATGCGTTCCCAGCCGACGTCTTGCCAGGAGTTGTCGCAGAGCTCCGGATGCAACATCTGCCCGAGAATCTCGACCGTCTCGGCCAACCTCGACCCAGGGCGATTGAAGAACTGATTTCCATCGGCCAGGTAGACCTGCCCGCTCTCGACGGCGCGTAACTTGTCCCAGCCGGGTTTCTGACGCAACAGCGGCAGATCGAGGCGCCCACGCTCTAGGCTAAAGCCGCACGGTGCGATCACGATGACATCCGGATCGGCTGTGACCAAATCGTCAAACTGTATCCAAGGCGAGTGTTCGCTGGCCTTGCCAAATAAGCTCTTGCCTCCGACGAGCTCGATCAGCGTCGGAGTCCAATTGCCGAACGCCATCAGCGGGTCAACCCATTCGATGCCGGCGACTCGCGGAGTGGGCGCTCCTTGCACCTTTGCGGCGACGGCGGCGATACGTTCTTGGCATCTGGCAACCAAACGCTCCGCGGCAGCAGGGTTTCCCAAGGCAGCGCCGACACGCCGAAAATCATCCCATACATCGTCGAGAGCATTCGGCTGAAGCGAAACGATGTTTGCCTGGATACCGGTCAATGCAGCGACCGCGTCTTCGACGTCCCTCAAGCTCACGGCGCACACTTCACATTGCGTTTGCGTCACGACGTGCGTTGGAGCAAGCTCTGCCAGGACCTCCCGGTTGATGGCATAAACGCCCAAGGCGTCTTCGGCAGGCGAGCGTACCGCCAGCGACTTGACGCGTTCGTCGATCTGCCGGCTTGTGCCCTCTGGGTCAAAGCGCGGCGCAGTGAGAACGGGCAAGGTTGCGATCTCGCGAGGCTCGTCGCACTCATGGCTGCGGCCGACAAGGAACTCTTGGAAGCCTAAGCCGCAAACGATTTCCGTAGCGCTTGGAATCAGCGAAACAATCTTCATAGGAGCGCAGTTAGGAGCATGGCGTACACGCGGCCAGACGCGCAACTATGGTTCGATGCCGATTCGACCCGAGACCCCCAGCGATCGTCAAGCGATCTATGAAGTCCAGCGGCTGGCCTTCGGCAGCGATGTGGAGCCGAGACTCGTCGATGTGCTTCGAGAGTCCGGCGATGCAGAGATTTCGCTGACGGCGGAGTCGGACGGCGAAGTAATCGGACACGTATTCTTCAGTCGCCTACAAACCCCGAAGCGTGCTTTGGCTTTGGCCCCCATCGCCGTATTGCCTGCACGGCAAGGCCAAGGCGTCGGCAGCGCATTGATTCGCGCCGGCCTGCATGCTGCGCAACTCGCCGGCTGGGAGGCGGTCTTCGTTGTCGGCGAGCCTGGGTACTACCGGCGTTTCGGCTTCGATGTCGAGGCAGCGAAAGGATTCCACTGCGCCTACTCCGGAGACTACTTCATGGTGTTGTTCCTTGGCTCTTCGCACGCAACAGCCGGAGCAGTCACTTATCCGCCGGCCTTCGCGGAATTGGAGTAGATCTGCACGACCCGTTAACGCCGTATGCCGCGCAGCACGATCCGAGCCGCACCGCTTCAGCGTGCGGTTCTTCGGGTGGACTTGACACGGCATGGTACACCTAGGGATAGAAGACTCCTGGTTGGGCCAGACACGGCCAGGGGCGCCACTCGAGGGGCAGCAG
>CAZYOX010000442.1:0-3413 GCA_964649285.1 uncultured Bryobacterales bacterium
TTGGCGCAGGGTGGGCGGGAGCGACCCGAGGCGCAGCCGAGACGGTTTTGGGCGGACCAGCGCCCCAAAACAGGGGGTCGCTCCCGCCCACCCTGCGCTCGCCGCGAGTTCCGTAAGGGGCCCGCGGCGTCCGCTATCCGGCTGAATGTGAAAGGCTTAGCGATTTGGCTCATTGCGTCAGGTTGTGGTCGAAAAGGGAGCACCGGCTGCAATTAGGTGCTCCCCTTCAGGCGTCCGACTTCGGTCCCGGATGGGTTCCGAAGATGTCATAGCTGTGGGGCAATCGGTAGGCTTCAAAGTGCGCATCGACGCGGCCCAACCGTGTCTTCGTCTCGACGGATTTCGCCCACTGCTGGAAGCGCGACTCGACCGCAGAATGCTGGAAGCGTTGCGAGAGATCTCGCAAACGGTCCAGCTTCGCCTTGTTCAACTTGCCGTATTGACGAGTCTCGAATAGGCGACGGAGGCGGAAATACTCGCCCATCTGCCCGCCGGGAGCGGCCCCTTCAGGGTTCGCCAAGGCTTCCGTGAATCGGTCGAAGGCGCGCTCGGCCCGTCGAAACGGCTTGTGTTCCGCGGCGACGTAGACGAGTCGAAATCGTGAGAGGGCGGCGAAGAGGGGCCCGTAGCGCTTGAGGAAACTGGTGAATCCCGAGTTCGAGAGGACGCCTTCGTCGACGTAACAGAACGACGCCAGTGCAGGGACTGCATCGTCGGTTCGATCCAGGAAGATCGGATACTTCTCGATGAAGTAGCGGCGCGTCTGGTCAGACGGCGAACTCGCCGCGTATGTCTTACCCGGCAAGAGCGCTCGGTCGACACCGCCCTGTCCGCAGAAGTATTCGAGCTTCTCGCGCTCCGTCGCAAGGAATCGAGCGGCTGGATGGGCCAGGACGAAGTCGAGCGCCATGAGCTTGGCCTTGATCGAAAAGACTGTCCGAGGTCGGCGGTTGCGATTGTCCTCGTCGCCGATCGCGCGATAAATCGCTCGGGCGAAGACGTGGTAGACCTCAGTCCGGTTCGGGTAGATAGTCGAACGGATGTGTCCGAACGAGTCTGCTCGGTGCAGGAGTCGCTCCTCAAAGCGACCTCGGTAGCCGGCAAACCGCTGGTACTGGCGGCGGATGAAGTAGCCGCCGTGCAGGGCCACGAGAGAGAGGAACGCAGCCTCCTGCCTTGTGTAGCCGAGGCCCTGAAGACAATAGTTTCGTTCTGCGTCGGTCATGCAGCAACGAACGTCGAACCCCTGGACAGAGGCGTCCGTGTTTCATGACCTATGAGCGCACCCGACTACGGAAACTCAACGCTGATGCCCTTCAACGCTCTCGCGCTTCGCGTCTAGCCGCGTAGGGTTAGCCTTACTTTCTCGACCGACGGCCAACCCGCCATAGAACCGTTGTCGTTGTAGATCCGGCACCCGAAACCGTATCCCTTCTCCTCCGCTTCGGGTCCCTCAACGTCCGCGCCGTTGATGCGGATGGTGGGAGAACCGAGGAAGCGCTTGGCTTGTGCGTCGGCGTCGGACTCGACGGTGATGAGCGCCACGTCTTCGGGCAGGCCTTCGAGACGCAAAGCTTCACGCGCGTTCTCGAGCGCCTTCAGATACGAGGGGCAGCCTTCGAAGTAATAGAGCTCGACCTTCATGAGCTGCGCTCGGTGAGCTCGGCGCTGTAGCCCATTTCAGCAATGGCCGCGGTGAGCTTTTCGACGCTAGTTTTTGCGGGGTTAAAGCGGATGCGCGCACGCGCTTTTTCGTAATCGACCTCGGCGCTCGTCACGCCCTCTTCGCGTTCGAGAGTGGCCTTCATCCCAGCCGCGCAGGCGGCGCAGGTCATTCCTTCAACGGCAAAGACCGCCGACGCTTCTCCGTCGATCTCGCCAGCCGCGAAGACCGTCGCATTTGCGCTCGTCAGGTTATTCCACAGCCCGCCGGAGTAGTAGGGAAAGGCCGCAAGGGCCACGACAGCGATCGTGGAAAACCAAAGCAGCGCGCGCTGCCTCCGTTTCTTCTCGGGGCTTACGGCACAGGAGCCATCGGCGAACTCGGCCTCCGTTGTCTTGCGGTAGCTCAGGTAAAACGCCCCCGCCAGCAGGAGCGCGGCGAGGCCCAGCAGGTAGGGCCTCAGCACTTCGAACGATGTCGCGGCCGCCAAGCTGCCGATGCCGAGGCTGGCCGCCACAAGCGGGCCGATGCAGCACAGCGACGCCAAGCCGGCGGCGAGGACCGAGGCCAGTGTTAGCGACTTGTCTTTCATTGCACGTCTCCTTTTTCGTCGAGCGCGTCAAGGATGGGACACACGCTGATCGGTCCATTCCCGACGCACTCGTCAGCGAGCCTTGAGAGGGACCGGCGCATGGCTTGAAGCGAGCGGACTTTTTTCTCGAGATCGCCGATCTTGGCCAAGGCTTGCTCGCGCACATCGGCGCAGCTCGCGTCTTCGCTGACCCGCAGCTCCAGCAACTCCTTGATCTCAGCAAGAGAGAAGCCCAGCTCTTGCGCCCTCTTCACGAAACGCACGCGCCGGACAACCTCCGGTTCATAGACGCGATAATTCGAGGCCGTGCGCTCCGGCGGCTCGATCACACCTTCACGCTCGTAGTAAGGCAGCGTGTCGATTTTCACGCCCGTGCGCTCGGCCACTTTACCAATCGTCAACCCAGCCACTCGACCCTCAGCTTAAAGCCTGGACCTACGTCCAGGGTCAAGGGGAAAGTTTCTGTTCCTGCAAGCCCGGCGGCGAGAGCCAGTCTGCCGGCGGCCACCGCAGCCTGCGGCCGGCTTCCAGCAGAAGGCTTCGCCGCGCTGGACGGCGGTAGCTATCCGGTCGGGCCGACACGATGTCGACCATGGGCTGCGTCGGCTATGAGTCTAAATTGATAGAATCCCAGCAGTGATCTCACGCTCGTCGCGTACAGGCGTGCCGCCGGACGAGTTCTCGCCAGCGAGCGAATAGAGCGTGAACCCGGCCTGAGTCTTGGCAGCGATCTGGCCCGACTTGTAGTGCTCCGTCGTCAGCTCGACATCGACGCGGGCGGACGCTCCCGCCGCATCGCGATACTCAATCCTAATGTCTGGCAATGGGATCTTTCCGTCGACGACGCGTAGGTCGTGCTGCTCGGCAGCTTGTTTCTGAAGCTCGTCGAAGCGCTCGTCTTCGCTAGCTCCCTTGCCCCCAATGGCTGAGTAGATGTCGCGCTTCAGCTCGTAGTCGAGCACGACCCGGTCGACGGCGCCGCCCTCGGCCTCGATGCGCTCGCGCTCGGCTTGGTAGACACGGTAAAGGGCGAGGTCGTGCGCCAGCTCGGCCGGCTTGACGAAACCGGCGTGGAATTCCTGCCGCTTCTCGCTGTCAACGGCGCTCTGTTCCTCTGCCAGTCGCTTGCCCTCGACGGTCAACGCAACGGCCGGATAG
>CAZYOX010000443.1:0-3412 GCA_964649285.1 uncultured Bryobacterales bacterium
CCCCGTCGACAGGGGGCGCCGGCTAGGCCCCAAGCAGGCCGACGCTCTTCTGTTTCTAGGTGTATCACACCGTGTCAAGAAAGGCCGGGCGGAGTAATAGCTCTGTGACGCAGGGCGTGATAATGTACTCCCATGCAATTGATAGAGAACCTCAATGGAATCGGTAAGATCTATCGTGGTTCAGACCTGCTGTTGGATGCTGTGGGCTATGAGATCTCACTCTGGCTCGAGATGCCCGGCGGTATTCCCGGCCTAAAACGCATAGTAGCCGCTCTACCCACCCTGCCTTTCCATCAAGCCGCCTCGCTTCTCGAAGAAAAGGGGCTAATTCTGGAAATTGACGATGGACGGCGGATGCCGTTCTTCGTAAAGAACGTCCAAGGCGCTGAGATTGCTAACAGCGGGCCACTCATCTAGCGATTAATTCGAGCGCTACTAGGCACATGGCTTTCAAGAAAACTTCTCAAGCGTCGCAGGTTCCCGATACTCCCGACAAATTGCTGTTGGAGTTGCCGCGTAGGCGTATACCGGACGTGCTCCCCCTTCAGCGGGAGGTGATGCGCCAGTATGCTGCGGAGTGCGTTGAATCGGAAGACGTAGCGATGCAGATGCCGACCGGCAGCGGTAAGACTTTGGCTGCCTTGCTCATAGCGGAATGGCGTCGACGAAAATTTGGTGATCGAGTGGTGTATTTGTGCGCCACGCGCCAACTGGTGCACCAAGTGCACGAGCAGTCCATTGAGAAGTATGGTCTAACTGTTCAGCCATTTGTTGGTAGCGCTTCAAGCTATGAAGCGCCAGCGCGCTCTCGATATCTTACGGTTGAGAATGTAGCCGTAACGACCTACTCAAGCTTATTTAATACCAACCCATTTTTTAAAGACCCTGACGTCATAATACTCGACGACGCCCATACGGCGGAAAACTATGTTGCGGCGCTTTGGACAGTTCGAATCGAGCGACAGAATCACCCGACCCTTCACAAGGCCATGCAGGGAGTCCTCAGGTCAGTTGTGGACCCCACCAGCTTTATGCGCTTGTGCGGCACTTGGCAACATCCAAGCGACAGTCTTTGGGTAGAGAAGGTGCCTTCACCTGCTTCCGAAGAGTGTCGTGACGAAATGGTCTCGGTTTTGGACGTCCACAGTGAAGACTTACCGGACATCAAGCACCCTTGGTCCATGATTCGAGACCACCTAGACGCCTGTCATATCTACTTTTCGACCCAGGAAATACTAATCAGGCCGCTTCTGCCACCTACCTGGACACACGCACCATTCGATGGTGCGAAACAACGATTGTACTTCTCCGCTACGTTGGGAGAAGGTGGGGACCTGGAGCGCCTGACCGGACGTCGTAAGATCCAGAGGGTCCCTGTCCCAGACGAATGGCGTGGCCATGGCGTCGGGCGGCGATTCTTCATCTTCCCTGAACTCTCTCTGGAGCCGGACGCAGTGTTAGCTCTGCGGGACGATCTTATGCGGGCCGCTCGCCGCAGCGTGGTTCTAGTGCCGAGCGAGAGAGGCAAGCTAGCCGTTGAGGAACAGATAAAAGATAAGCTGGGCTTTAAGACGTTCAGCGCACGTGATATCGAGGAATCAAAGAAGCCATTCATTAAGTGCAAGGAAGCTGTCGCAATTGTTGCCGGGAGATACGACGGGATTGATTTCCCTGGCGATGAATGCCGCTTATTATTCATAGAAGGCCTGCCCAAGGCAGTTAACCTTCACGAGCGGTTCTTGATGTCACGAATGGCGGCGAATATTCTATTTAATGACCGTATTCAAACACGAGTATTGCAGGCCATCGGCAGATGTACCCGCTCACTTGAGGATTATTCGGCAGTTGTAGCGACGGGAGAGGAGCTCCCGAGTTACCTGGTAGACGCCAGACGTCGAAAGTATCTCCATCCAGAGCTGCAGGCCGAGTTGGCGTTCGGAGCCGATCAATCGAAGGATGTCAGCCCCAGTGATCTGACAGAGAACTTCGACATCTTCTTGGACAATGGCGAGGCGTGGGAAAAGGCCAACGATGAAATAGTCGCGAAGCGGGAATCTCTACAACAAGCGGAGTTTCCCGCCATGGCCGAGTTGCACGCTGCGGTGGAGCACGAGGTTAGGTACCAGGAGGCCATGTGGCAGAAGGACTACGCTCAAGCGTTCGCCAGGGCAGGTGAGGTTCTAGGGAAGTTATCCGCCCCGGACCTCAGAGGCTATAGGGCACTGTGGCACTACCTTGCTGGGAGCGCGGCGTGGCTGGCGGCCGACGCCGAACCCGGATTCAAGGTCAAGGCGAAACAGCAATTCGGCAAGGCTAAGGGCGGCGCACCAAGTGTGTCATGGTTAGTTCGACTAGCGAGCTACCAAGACAACGCGGAAGTGGGTGAAACAGAGACTCAAGTGCCAGCCGATCAGCTAGAACGGTTTGAGGCCGCCCTTGAGCAGTTTGGTGCAGTGCATGATCAGAAGTTCGCTCGAGCGGAGAAAAGTATTCTGGAGGGGCTTCAGTCAACCGAAAGCGGACCTTTCGAAGATGCCCAGAGGAAACTCGGGGACCTTCTAGGCTTTGAGGCTGGAAAAGAGGAGAGTGAAGGGTCACCGGACCCTTGGTGGGTTTCAGGTGGCTATTGCTTTGTTTTTGAGGATCACCAGGGAGCAGAGAAGACCTCCGCTCTGGACGTGACCAAAGCACGTCAGGTTGCATCCCACCCGAATTGGATGCGCCAGAATGTTGAGGCGTGCAAGGGCTCAGAGATTATTCCTGTGCTCGTCACGCCGGTCGCGGCTGCGCGGTCGGCTGCATTGCCGCATCTGGGAGACGTTCTGTTGTGGCCACTCTGCGACTTTATCGCATGGGCCCAAGTAGCGCTCGCTAAGGTCCGCGAGTTGCGGACGACGTTTGTTGAGCCTGGCAACCTGGACTGGCGCCGTGCTGCGGCAGAAGTGTTCCAGGAGAGCAAACTGGACGCGGCTTCATTGGCAAACAATCTGAAGAAATTTCGTGCAGCAGATTCCCTGGCTGGCGTGGACTAGGAAGCCCTCTCTTCGGTTAGTACCTGTTCTGGACGCGCCGCGGTACAGCTTAGCGGGTCCAACGACTTACGAGCTCTGCGGTCTCGGTTAAAGATGCTGGGCCAGGAAGGGGAGACCAGCGACGCCGTGAAAACTGTGTTCGCCGGGGAAGACTTCGTGTTCGGTGAGGGCGGGGCTGCCGAAGACTTCGCAGACTCTCTTAACTTTGGCGAAGCTTTCGCGGCTGGCGGCGATGGGGAAGATGTTGTCTTTTTCGCCGGACTCGACGAACAATGGCCGGGGGGCGATGAGGCCGGCGATGTCGTACATTTCGCACCACTGCAAGATGCCTGGCACGTAGTTGTCGATGCAGTGGGAAATGCTGAAGATGCTATCCCGGA
>CAZYOX010000444.1:0-3397 GCA_964649285.1 uncultured Bryobacterales bacterium
GCTGCCGAAATCGCCCGATGCCGACAGGTCGACAATCAGCAGCACCGTCAGCTCGCGCTCTTCGACGTAGCGCTTGATGAACGGCCGGCCCATGCGCGCGGTGACGTTCCAATCGATGGAGCGGATCTCATCGCCGGGCGCGTATTCGCGCACCTCGTCGAACTCCATGCCGCGCCCCTTGAAAACGCTGTGGTATTCGCCGGCGAGCACGTCATTCACCGCCCGCCGAGAGTGGATCTGAATCAGGCGGATCTTCTTGGCGAGATCCTTGGAGATCATGGAACTTCTACTGCGTCGAGCACCTGCCGGATGATGTCTTCAGAGGTTGTTTCTTCGGCCTCCGCCTCGTATGTGACAACGACGCGGTGGCGAAGAACGTCCCAGGCGATGGATTTGATGTCTTGGGGCGTCACGTAACCGCGGCCATCGAGCAGCGCGTGGGCCTTGGCGGCGAGAGCGAGAAAGATGGTGGCGCGAGGAGACCCGCCGTAGCGAATCAAATGATCGAGCTTCAGGCCGTATTTCGAGGGTTGGCGGGTTGCTTCAACGACGCTGACGATGTATTCCTCGACCTTGGGGTCGATATAGATCTCGTCCGATAGCCGGCGTAGACGCAAAATGTCGGCGGGTTGCACGAGCGGCTCGACGTCAACCTGGGGCGCAGACTTGGCCATGCGCCGGAGGATCTCTAGTTCTTGCTGGCGGGAAGGATAGTCGACCTTGAGCTTGAGCATGAATCGGTCGACCTGGGCCTCGGGCAGGGAGTAGGTGCCTTCTTGTTCGATGGGGTTTTGCGTCGCCAGCACCATGAAGGGCTGCGGAAGCGGGTAAGTCGTCTCGCCGATGGTGACTTGGCGCTCTTGCATCGCTTCAAGCAGGGCGCTCTGGACTTTAGCGGGGGCCCGGTTGATCTCGTCGGCCAAAACGATGTTGGCGAAGATGGGACCTTTCTTGGTGGTAAAAGCGCTCTCGGCGGGGTTGTAGATGAGCGTGCCGATTAAGTCGGCGGGCAGCAGGTCGGGTGTGAACTGTAGCCGTTGAAAAGAGGCGTTGATGACGCGGGACAGCGTGGTTACCGCCAGCGTCTTGGCCAGACCGGGAACGCCCTCGATTAAGACGTGATTATTGGAGAGCAGCGCCACGAACAGGCGTTCGACGAGTTGCTCTTGGCCGACGATGACCTTGGCCAACTCCTGCCGGACGCTGTTCAAAAGGTCCCGCTCGGCGGCGACGCGTTCGGTTACGGCTTGGACGTCGGCTGACAATCTTCAATTCTATCGCGCACGGTCGAATGCCGTAGGCGCAAGTTGGCGCAGTTGCTAGGCGCGTTCTTCCGCCGCTGGATCGTCAAGTTCGCGGGCCGACTTCCATAGGAAGTAGCCGACGATGGCGAAGGTAGCGAGCGGCGACATCCATTCCGGAGGATGGTAGTCGAAGGCATGGGACAACATGACGACGCCGAGGACGAAGATGGAGTACATGGCGCCGTTCTTGAGGTAGCGGTAGCGCTTCACCGCCTCGATGCCTCGGACCGTCAGATAACGCACGGCGATCGCGCCGATTCCGTTGCCGATCAAGATTAGGGGCACGGACAAAGTGAAGGCGAAAGCGCCCAACACGCCGTCGATGGAAAAGCTGGCGTCGAGGACTTCGAGGTAGAAGATCTTGCTCCAGTCGCTCATTCCGTTGCCGGAATGCCCGGCCTCCACCATTTCCCTCTCTTTTTGCTCAGCGTTCTCCCGGAAGCCGTGCACGATGAAAAACACCGTCGAGCCTGCGACAATGCCGAACGCGACCATGTCGTCGTGCTTAATCGCGAACCAGGTAAGCGTGCTGATCATCAAGGAGACGAGGGCGAAGAACCACACGCCGTGCTTCTCAATTTGGCTTTCCCCGATCATGCCGTAGTTCTTGGGCTCAAGGAAAAGCCAATGGAGCGTCAAGATGATCAAGAACACGCCGCCTAGGGCGAACAGGGGCGGTGAAGCGGCCTCGATGGTGGCGGCCAAACTTGGATCGTCGCTGAAGGCGGCGCTCCAAGCGCCTACTGGGCCCAGTGACGGAGCCGAGATCCAAATGATCAACCAGGGCAACGTGCCGCGAAGCAAAAAGACGGCGAACAGAATGCCCCAGGTGAGAAACCAGCGGCGCGCCTTCTCGGACATCGTGCTGAGGACTTCGGCATTGATTACAGCGTTGTCGATGCTGGTGATGACCTCGAAAACGACGAGTCCGAGCGTCGTGAGGACCATGCTGAAAATCAAGTCGGAGGGCATAACGCTTATCCCAATGTAGATCAATAGCGCTATCGCGCATGTGAGCTTTGTGGGGCTGGGGCCCGCGAAGTGTTCAGAGATTTCGCGGCCCGAACAGGATGACTGCGGCGCCGGTGAGGCAGATAGCCACGCCCAGTACGTCCCAGCGGTCCGGATGGGTGCGCTCAACCAGCCACATCCAGAGCAGGGAAGAAAGAATGTAGATGCCCCCATAGGCGGCAAAGGCGCGGCCGGCGGCCGCGGCGTCAATACGGGTCAGCGCACAAGCGAAGAGAACGAGCGAAATCGTACCTGGAATAGTCCAAAGCGGGGTCCGGCCGAGGCGCAGCCACGCCCAGAATGCGAAGCAGCCAGCGATCTCGCCTAGCGCGGCCAGTAGATACCAAAGCAGGGTTTGCATCGCTTTACAGCCTTCCCAACGTCAATTGTCGATTCAGGTCTAAGCCTTAGACTCCTAGACGCCGATCTACTTATGTCGGCACGGAGGCCGGCGTTCCCGCGGATGAAATGGACTCTAGACTCCCACAGGCGCCAGGTTATAGTGGACTTCGAGGCGACCTTTTTGCACTTCCTGTGCTCCCAACTTGTCTGGCTGCGGCCCAAGGACGGCAGCCACCGGCCAGAAAAGGTGCTGTTGGAGGAGATTAACTCCAGCAGCGTCGTGCTGTCGGGAGTGAGGAACTATCAGCCGGGCGAAGCGCTTATCATGTCCGCCGAGGGCATCGAGGCGGAGGTGTCGGTGATGGCCTGCGAGAACCGTGAGGACGGGTTCGCCCTCAGCGGGATCTTCGGCGAGGGCTACCGCTGGAGCCCGGAAGCCTGGACTCCGGCGCACCTATTCGAGGTGAAAGGTGCGCCGAAGGCCAAGGCTGCCGGAGCTTCCTAGCCGGCTTTCGCGAGACGGCGGCGTTCGGTGAGAACGCGCTCGGTCAGACCGTTCGGTTCCGGGCGGCCTTCGAAGACCAAAGCGAGGGCTGCCTGGTAGCCAACGCTGTTGGCGAAGTCCGGGGCCATGTTCTTGTAGTTCTTGTCCCCGGCATTTTGACGATCAACCGCGACGGCCATCTTCTCAAATGCGGCAATCACCTGCTCGCGAGTGACTAGGCCATGGTGCAGCCAGT
>CAZYOX010000445.1:0-3374 GCA_964649285.1 uncultured Bryobacterales bacterium
CCAAGAAGAAGGCTGCCAAGAAGGCAGCTCCAAAGAAGGCTGCCAAGAAGAAAGCTGCCAAGAAGGCAGCTCCGAAGAAGGCAGCACCGAAGAAGGCTGCCCCAACCACAGTGGGGGGAAAGTAAGAATGGCAACTAAAGCAGCCGCGGCGGCATCGAACCGCCCGATGACCCAAGCGCAGATCATTTCGGCGTTAGCCGACGCGTGCGATCTGAACAAAACGGTCGTCAAGGCCCTGCTTGAAGAGATGGCGAATCTCGCCGTCAAGGAAACCAAGAAATCCGGCAAGTTCGTCGTTCCTGGTTTCGGACGCATCGTGAAGTCTGATCGCAAAGCGCGCCTCGGCCGCAACCCTGCGACGGGCGAAACGATCAAGATTCCGGCTAAGAAGGTGGTAAAGTTCCGGATGGCTAAGTCCATTGCGGATCAGATCGTGCCGCCTAAGAAAAAGTAAGCTCAGTCTCGCAAGCAAAAAGGCCCGTCTGATCAGTCGATCAGGCGGGCCTTCTACATTCCAGCGGCCGAGCTACGAAACTATGAAGAGGACTTGACCTCTTCGGGTTTCTCGGCGGCGGCTTTGTCCTCGTCCTTCATCGATTTCTTGAACTCACGGATGCCCTCGCCGAATCCACGGAAGATCTCAGGGATCTTGCGTCCGCCAAAGATGATGACCGCGATCAGCAAGATGATCAGCAGTTCCTGCGTGCCGAGCGAGCCGATGAATAGCCCAAGCGGTGCGCCAGTCAAACCTTCGAATAACATTGTGGACTCCTACCGGCTCATTCTAGAACCCCTACAAGGGGCCGTCAACACGGGACTCAGTTGACAGGGCCGCCGCCCTGCCGATCCCGCTTCTTCATGTATACCTCAAATCTGCGTCTGGAGCGTCGCAGCTGCCACTGCCGATAGCTGCCCAGCCAGTCGATATTCAAGAACTTGGGGCGGTGACGCAGATAGACCCAAGCGAAGGCCATGCCGGCCAAGTGGGCTACGTGGGCTACCTGGCTTCCCGAAGAGCCGATCGTCGAGAGGAACGCGATCACGCCGAGGATCAATACGAAGATGCGCGCCGGAATGGGAAACAACATCCAGAAGTAGATGGGCCGATCCGGGTACAACATCCCGAAGGCGAGCAGAATCCCGTAAACGGCGCCCGAGTTGCCGATAGTCGCCGTGCCCAACTCGCCCAAGACGATTCTCGAAGCGGCGTCGACGAGGCCAGCGCCGACGCCGCAGAACAAGTAGAACTGTAGGAACCGCGGCCCGCCCCACTGCCTCTCCAAGTCGGCGCCGAACATCCAGAGCATCAAGGAGTTGAACAGGATGTGGCTAAAGCCGAATGGACTGTGAAGGAACAGATAGGTAACCGGCTGCCAAATGGCGCCCAGCATGAGCCAGGATGGGATCAAGCTCAATGCTCGAAACAATTGAACGAGCGGTCTAATCTCAAGGTGAACCGCCAAGAAATAAACGACGAACAGTACACCGTTGGCGATTAGCAGCCGTTTGATGACAGGAGGAACCATGCCGCCGAACTGAGTTGGCGGCATGACGTTACGCCGATAGTACGCCATGAAGAACTAAGAGAAAAACCCCTCGTCATGAGCATAGCAGCCTCTTAGGCGCAGACCTGAGCAGCAAGGCTTATGATGAGGGGCATATGAGGAGAAGGGTGCAACGACGGCGGGTACGGATGCCTGGATTCTTCAGCCGCATGGTTGGAGCGGTGTACGGCAAAGCGCAACACCTCATCACTGCAGGCCCTTCCTTGCCGTTGGTTCTGGCAACTTATCCTCGTCAGAAGAGTTGGCTGGCGCTTGAGCTCAGTAACTCCTTGCGCATCACATTCCCGGCATTAACCGAGGGCGTGAAGCAGAGCTATCGCGAGTCGCTCGCCCGAGTTCCATCGGTTATCGTTGCCGAGCTTAGGCTCGCTAACGTGTGCAACTGTTTAGGACACCATCATCCGGAAGTGATTCATAGCGCTTTGACCAGAAGCCTGAAGGCTGACACCGGAGGAAGCATCGGCGAAATTGATCTTGCCGTCGGATCGATCCGCGAGTGGAACCCGTTGCCGCTCGCCGGACTCGCGGCCGAGTGCAACGAGAGTTTGCGCGATTCGTTTGAAGAGGTTCGATTCCACGCCGCGCTCCTGGCGGTGTTCCTCCATGAACTTGAGCATGTGGCCTACCCCGAGAGGCCGGAAGACGAGATCCGACAACGGAGCAACCGCTTCTTTGTGGATGCGGTAGGAGAGTTGTCGGGAATCCAGTTCGGACTTGCCGCCTCCTCGACGCCGCTGCTCAGCAGCCAGCCCCATTTCGCTTAAGCATCGATCGGGGACTAGAATTTAGCCCGTGTACGGCCGATGTGTGTAGTAGGGCGAGTTGAGGCCTGGTTATCTCGTGTCGATCCGAATCCTGGTCTACTCTCCGGATGTTGAACTTGGCCGCATGCTTGCTGACGCGCTGCGGGCGGAATCGGGTCGACTCAAAGTCCAGGTGAGCGAGCGCTACCCGACCGAACGGGAGATCGAGATGTCGGATCAAGGCGGGGTGGGAGCCATTGTCGTTGGCCTGACAGGGGAATTCGCGGGACTGGAAACGATCAAGAACTTCAGAAGCGTCGCCCCTGCGATTCCAACCGTCGCCGCGGGCAGGAGCGAATCGTCCAGTGAGTTGCTCGATGCTATGCGCGCCGGAGCGACGGATTATCTATGGCCGCCTTTCGGAAGTGAGCGGCTCGCAAACCTGTTAGGTTCGCTTCCGGCTCGAGCAGGACGGACTAAAGCCAATCATTTGGTTTGCTTCTTGCCTTGCCAGCCGACTGACGGCGCTTCGACGATTGCGCTTCACGTGGCTCACGCGTTGCCCGGCGTGGCAGGCGTAAAGCCGCTGCTGCTCGACTGCGATATTCATTCCAGCACTCTGGCATTCCGGCTGGGAACGAAGTTCGACTTTCACCTTGGTCATGCATTGGAACGCCTCTCAGACCTGGATGACATTTGGACTCGTGTCGCCGCGGACTGGAACGGATTCTTCATACTTCCTTGCCCGACTGAAGGAGAGCCTCCAACGGAAGTCCTTCGACGACGTCTTCCGGAGGTTGTCGAATCAGCGATGGCGGCCCATGAAATTGTCATTGGCGACTTGCCGGCGTCGCTTTCTCCGACGATTGCCGAGTGCACTCGGCTGGCAGAGCGCCTCTATCTGGTGTGTACGCCTCAGTTGGTATCTCTTCATCTAGCGCGGCGGCGATTAGAGGAAGTGAAGGCCGCAGGCGTGGACTTGGCAAGAGTGCGGTTGATCGTGAACCGATCCGACTCGAAGCGTGCAGTTTCGAAGACAACGATCAAAGAAGCCCTGGAATTGCCG
>CAZYOX010000446.1:0-3362 GCA_964649285.1 uncultured Bryobacterales bacterium
TGTGGACGAATTTCGCTTCGCAATGGTTGTACTTGCGCAACCTGACGTCCGTCACGCCGGATAATCGCCTGTTCCCTGACTTCGATGAGAATCTGCGGCAGTCTCTGCTGCAAGAGACGGAGCTCTTCCTCGAAAGCATCATGCGCGAAGATCGCAGCATTCTAGATTTGCTGCGGGCGAAATATACGTTCCTGAATGAACGTCTTGCCAAGCACTACGGCATTCCCGAGGTTTACGGCAGCCACTTCAGGCGCGTCGAGCTGGACCCGAAAGGCCCGCGCGGCGGCCTTCTCACTCAGGGCAGCATCCTAACCGTGACATCCTACGCCACGCGCACCTCGCCGGTGATTCGCGGTAAGTGGATTTTGACGAACTTGCTGGGAACTCCTCCCGCGCCCCCGCCGCCTGCCGTGCCCCAGCTCGAAGAGACTGTGGCCTTGAGCAAGCCGAAGTCGATGCGCGAGCGCCTCGCCCAACACCGCGCGAATCCGGTATGCGCGAGTTGCCACAAAATGATGGACCCGGTCGGTTTCGCGCTTGAGAACTATGACGCGATTGGCCGCTGGCGGACCGCCGAAGGCGGTGTGCCGGTCGACGCCTCGGGCAATCTTCCCGGCAGCGCGGCCTTTGACGGCGCCGCGGAACTGCAGCAGGCGTTGCTGTCGCATCCGGAGCTGTTTGCGTCCACTGTGATTGAGAAGCTGATGATCTACGCTTTGGGACGCGGCGTAGAATACTATGATGCGCCGGCGATTCGCAAAGCGACGCGAGAAGCAGGCAAAGACGACTACCGCTTTTCATCTGTGATTATGGCGGTCGTTAACTCCGAACCCTTTCAGAGGAGGATGTCGAAATGATTATTACGAAGAAGGCTCTAGCTCGTCGCACATTCCTGCGGGGCTTTGGGACTAGTCTGGCCCTGCCGCTGCTGGACGCCATGTCGCCGGCAATGACCGCAACTGCGTCCACGCCGGCGAATCCTGTGCGCCGCCTTGGCTTCGTGTACATGCCGATGGGCGCCACAATTTCCAGGTGGACGCCTCAGGGCGAAGGCCGGATCAGTAAACTTTCTCCTTCTCTGGCCTCGCTGGAGCCGTTCCGGGATGATCTAACCGTAATTGGCAATCTCGAACTGAAGAATGCGTATTCGCCCGGCAACCATGCAACGGCCAACAGCGCGTTCCTTAGCGCCGCCCGAGCCAAGATGACCGAAGGCGCCGACTACGAGTTGGCGACTACCGTGGATCAAATCGCGGCCAAGCAGATCGGCGGCGACACGCCGCTGCCGTCGCTTGAGGTTGCCATGGACCTGTTGACGGTCGTCGGCGCCTGCGATAACGGCTTCGCCTGCGCGTACCAGAACAACCTATCGTGGTCGTCCCCGACGACGCCGATTCCGGCTGAAGCTCACCCGCGGGTCGTGTTCGAACGTTTGTTCGGCGACGGCGGCAGTGCCGCTGACCGCATTGCGGAACTTCAGCTGAACGCCAGCATCCTCGACTGGGTCAACGACGATTTGGCCCGGCTCAACAAGGAGCTTGGCGTGGGCGACCGTACCAAGGTTGAGCAGTATCTCGATAGCGTACGCGAGGTGGAACGCCGCATCCAGATGGCCGAGCAGCGAACCGCTGATTCGGAGTTGCCGGACCTGGACCGCCCGGTGGGCGTGCCGGCATCCTACGAGGACCACGCGAAGTTAATGTTCGACCTGCAGGTGCTGGCTCTGCAGGGCGACATCACGCGGATCACGACTTTCCAACTGGCGCGCGAGGCGAGTACACGCACCTATCCCGAAGTGGGCGTCGCGGATCCGCACCACCCGTTGTCTCACCATGGCAACGATCCGGAAAAGCTTGAGAAGCTGGCGAAGATCAACGCGTATCACGTCTCGCTCTTCGCCTACTTCCTAGAGAAGTTGAAGGCGACGCCGGACGGCGACGGCTCGTTGCTCGACCATTCGCTCTACCTCTACGGAAGTGGCATGAGCAACTCCGACGTGCACGATCACACCGACCTGCCGATTCTGCTTGCCGGCGGCGGGGCGGGACACCTCAAAGGTGGCCGGCACCTGAGGTACGACAAGCCGACTCCGCTCGCTAACCTTCACCTGAGCTTGTTGGATAAGGTCGGTGTTCACTTGGACTCCTTCGCCGACAGCAACGGAAGAGTCGATGAGATCTTCGAGCCGGCATCTTTGTAACCAAGCAGCTAATTAAAGGAGATGGCCATGACGCGCTCTAGATTGCTTGCCGGTTGGGTGATGGGCTTATTGCTCTCCAGCACATGCTTGATCGCAGCGACCGCGGTCTCCAGCCTGACGGATGCCATAAAGCGGCAAGACACTGCGGCCGTGCAGAAATTGCTCACCGCGGGCGCCGACGTCGAGGCTGCCTCGCCGGACGGCACGACAGCGCTGCACTGGGCTGTTCGATTGCGCGATGTGAAGACGGCCGAATTGTTAGTGAACGCCGGCGCGAACGTTCAGGCGGCCAACCGCTACGGCGTGACGCCCCTCTCGCTGGCCTGCATCAATGGCGATGCGGCGAGCATCGAATTGCTGCTGAAAGCTGGGGCTGACCCGAATACCACTCTGCCTGAAGGGGAAACCGCGCTTATGACCGCGGCCCGTACGGGTAACCTAGAAGCCGTGAGTACGCTGCTTGCTCATGGAGCCGAAGTGAATAAGGCTGAGCAGTGGCGCGGTCAAACCGCGCTCATGTGGGCGGCAGGCGAAGGCCACGTGGACGTTGTGGAGAGGTTGATCGAACAAGGCGCGGACGTTCATGCCGTGTCGAAGACCGGGTTCACCCCGTTCTTGTTTGCCGTTCGAGAAGGCCGTATCGAAGTCGCGCGCGCTTTGCTTAAAGCGGGCGCCAGCGTATCGGAGAGCCTGCCGCCTCGCCTGAGACGATCGACGGGCGCCGGCGAGTACAGCTCCGAAGGCGTCTACGGCTCCTTGCAACTAGCCATTACCAACGGGCACTTCGAGCTTGCGGCCATGCTTTTGGACGCAGGCGCCGATCCGAATGCAAACGAGCAGGGCTGGACGCCGCTGCACACGATCACTTGGATTCGCAAGCCCGGGGGCGGAAGCAACGACCTGGGGCCGATCGGCTCTGGGAACATGAGCAGCCTCGAACTCGTCCGCAAGCTCGTTGAGCATGGCGCGGACGTGAACGCCAAGATGACGAAGCGCACCAGGGCAGGGGCGAGCACCCTGCGAATGATCGGCGCGACGCCATTCCTGATGGCTTGCCGAACCGCGGACTCCGAGTTGATGCGGCTGCTGGTCGAGTTAGGCGCCGATCCCTTGATGCCCAACGACGACCACACGACCCCCTTGATGGTGGCCGCCGGAGTCG
>CAZYOX010000447.1:0-3361 GCA_964649285.1 uncultured Bryobacterales bacterium
CGGCAGTGATGGAATTGGCTCGCGTGATGAGCCGGCACGAGTTCGACAAGAGCCTCGTCTTCGTCGCATTCGCCTCCGAGGAGATCGGTTTGGACGGCAGCAAAGCCTATGCCGCCGAGGCGGCATCCAAGGGAATGCGGATCGAGGGCGTATTCAACAACGACATCATCGGCAGCATCGCGGCCGGCAACGGACGCGTGAACGACCGCGCGGTGCGCATGTTCGCCGAGGGGCCGGACGACTCGCCGGGCCGAGCTCTGCTGCGCTACGCCAAGTTGATGGGCGAACGTTATGTGCCCTCCATGCAAGTGGACATGATCTTCCGGCGCGACCGCTTCGGGCGCGGCGGGGATCATACGAGCTTCCAAGCGAAAGACTTCCCGGCTATTCGCATCACGACACCGAGCGAAAACTACGACAATCAGCACACCTCGACGGATACCTTCACCAACACCTCGGCGTCCTACGTTACACGGGTCGCCAGAATCAATGCGGCCTCCGCAGCGAGTCTTGCCCTGGCGCCCAGCCCTCCCATTACCAATTTCGAGTTCAAGTCCGGCGAGCGAAAGGGAGACCGCACGCCAATGCTGAACCGCGGCAAGTCCGGCTACGATGCATCCCTGCGCTGGATGCCCGACGACGATCAGGTTGCAGGTTACGCCGTCGTGCTCCGCAAGACGACTTCGCCGGACTGGGAGCGCGAGATCTGGGGCGGTAACGTTACCCGGTATACGATCGCCGATTTCTCCATTGACGACACGGTGATAGGCGTGAAGGCCGTGGACCAGGACGGAAATCAAAGCCCGGTTGCCGCCTATCTGGAGCCGGTGAATCACCGCCTGCAAAGTGCGCTCCCTCCCGCTCAAGACAGGAGAACGACCGAAGCGAAGAAATAGCGCAAACGAGCGCGCGGCGTTGCTAAGCTAGCTCTCTTTGAGGAGCCCGTCATGCAGAAGGTGAAGTGGGGAATTATTAGCACCGCCAAGATCGGCCTGGACCGCGTGATTGGCCCCATGCAGCAGGGCGAACTCTGCGACATACAAGCCGTCGCCTCGCGCGATTTGGCGAAGGCCACGCAGACGGCCGAGAAGTTCGGCATTCCCAAGGCCTACGGCTCGTACGAGGAATTGCTTGCGGACCCGGAGATCGAAGCGGTCTACAACCCATTGCCGAACCACTTGCACGTGCCGGTCTCGATCCAGGCGGCCGAGGCCGGTAAGCACGTGTTATGCGAGAAGCCGCTGTCGATGAATGCGGCCGAGGCGGAGAAGCTCATCGCCGCGCGCGATCGAACCGGCGTATTGATTCAAGAAGCGTTCATGGTGCGCTGGCATCCGCAATGGCTGCGCGTGCGCGAGATCGTGCGCGCCGGCGAGATCGGCGAGTTGCGCGGTATTCAAGGATTGTTCAGCTACTACAACGTTGACCCCAACAACGTCCGCAACATTGCCGACATTGGCGGGGGCGGCATGATGGACATTGGCGTCTATCCGACGGTCGTTTCGCGCTATCTGTTTGACGACGAGCCGACGCGCGTCGTGGCGTTGCTGGAGCGCGACCCCGATTTCAAGACGGACCGTCTGGGCAGCGTGATCTACGATTTTCCCGCCGGGCAGGCCAGTTTCATGTATTCGACGCAATTGGTCCCTTATCAGCGCATGCACATCTGCGGAACGAAGGGGCGCATCGAAGTAGAGATCCCCTTCAACGCTCCCGACGATCGACCGTGCCGCATCTTTGTTGACGACGGCAAGGTTTTGGGCGGCTTAGAGGCGCGCATCGAGTTCCTGCCGGTGTGCAACCAGTACGAGTTGCAGGGCGACGGCTTCTCGCGGCACATCCGCAGCGGCGAGCCGCTGGAGTTTCCGCTGGAGAATTCCTTGGCCCAGATGAAGATCGTGGACGCGGTCTTCCGTTCGGAGAAATCCGGCGGTTGGGAAAGCGTGTAGCGCGCGGTTGCAACACTTTGTCTGCCGTATGGGTCTCCCGCCCAGAGGATAGACTGATGAAGAGTTACATATTGTTCGCGGCGGCGTCTTTCGGATTGGCTATTGCGTTCGCCGACAGCAGTTCGGTCGCGGCCGTGGCGAATATGAAGGACGCTAACGGCGACGCAGTCGGTAAGGTTTCTTTCACCCAGACGACGGAAGGCGTCTTGCTCCAGGCCCAGCTTGAAGGGCTAGAGCCGGGCGTGCATGCCATCCACATTCACGAGACGGGCAAATGCGAAGGTCCCGATTTCGAGAGCGCGGGCGGGCATTTTAACCCCAACAACGCCTCTCATGGTTATTTGGTTGGACGCGAAAGCCACGCAGGCGACATGCCCAATTTCACGGTATCGAGCGACGGCAAGGCCGCTGTTGAAATCATGAACCCCGACGTGACCCTAACGTCCGGCAAGCCCGAATCTTTGTTGGGCGGCGATGGAACGGTGGTTGTCGTGCATTCCCACGCCGACGACTATAAGTCGCAACCGTCTGGCGACGCGGGTGAACGAATTGCCTGCGGAGTGATTGAGGCAACGGAGTAATCTGTCATTAGCTAAAATTGGGGCGCATGCCTTTTGCCGCCTCCAGCAAGAAGCTTGCGCCTGAAGCGCTGTTCGCGTACGCCGTGAAGGCGCTGGAGCGCCGGGCGCACACCGAACAGGAGTTGCGCGCCAAACTGCAGCGCCGCGCCGCGGCCGCCGCCTCGGTCGCTGAAACCATCGAACGGCTCAAGGGCTTGGGATACCTCAACGACCGGCGCACGGCCGAGTCGCACGCTTACAGCCGGCGCGAATTTCAGCGCTTCGGCAAGCGGCGCGTCATGACTGAGTTGCAGCGCCGCGGAGTCGACTACGATACGGCGAAGCAGACTGTGGAGCAAGCTTACAGCGAAATCAATGAGTTGGACTTGATCCGCGAACACTTGCGACGCAAGCTGAGTTGCGATCCGGACGCCCAACTCAAAGACCAAAAACAGTTCGCCAGAGTCGTCCGCAACTTGCAGGGAGCAGGCTTCAGCTCTGATAAAATCATCAAAGCACTGGGCAAAGTCGTCGCCGAACCTGAATGGCTAGACGGTCTCGAAGACCGGCTGGCGGAAGGGTCGGAAGCGGCGGCTGAATCTTCCGAGTAGCTGAGCCCGCTCTCCTCTCGCTACACATTGGGGTTGTTTTTGTGACTGGCAACGAGATCCGCGAAAAGTTCCTGCGCTTTTTCGAGTCCAAGGGACACCGCATTGTGTCCAGTTCCTCGCTCGTTCCCGCCAACGATCCGACGTTGCTGTTCGCCAACGCGGGCATGAACCAGTTCAAGGACACCTTTTTAGGCGTAGAGCAGCGCGACTACACTCGCGCCACTACCTCGCAGAAATGCGT
>CAZYOX010000448.1:0-3355 GCA_964649285.1 uncultured Bryobacterales bacterium
AGGGAGTGAAAACGCAAGGCGCAATGTAAATTTTTTATCGCAGAAATCAAACGGAATCCCGGCATACTAGGCGCATGGAAAATCGTCCCCGAAATCTCACCCGTCGCAGCGTCCTGCAATTTGCGATGGGGCTGGCGGCGCTTCCCGCTCTGGGTCAAACGGGACGGCGGCTTGAGGAGGTTCGGCGCATTCCCGCTGTTGAGGCAAACCAAGGCGTTGCCGCCGACGAGCAGCATCTTTACGCCATCGATAACCACGCCATCGGCAAGTACGATAAGCAGACCGGCAAGCGGGTGGCCCACTGGGAATGTGAGAGAGACAAACCGCTCATCCACCTCGACAGCGGAGTCGTTTACGACGGCGTCTTGTGGTGCGCGCACTCGAACTATCCCGGCGTGCCGATGACCAGTTCGATCGAGACTTGGGATACGAAGACTCTGGAACACTCCAGCAGTTACAGTTTCGGTATCGCCAATGGGGCCGCCAACTGGTTTGATTTCCACGCGGGTTCTCGCTACGTGACCTTCGCCCATTTCCGCGGCCGAGCGGATGAAGCCGATCGCGATCCGAGCTGGACCACGCTGGTTCAATACGACAACGAGTGGCGGCAACGCCAATCCTGGATTTATCCGGCGGAAGTCGTCGCGAAGCTCGGCGACTTCTCGATCTCGGGCGGCGTGTTTGCAAGTGACGGTCGTCTATATACAACCGGCCACGACAACGCTGAGATCTACGTCTTCAGCTTTCCGACGGGAGGCTCGACACTGGTGCTGGAAGAAACGATTCCCATGCCCATGCACGGGCAGGGCATTGCGCTCGATCCTTCCGATGCGACTTTGCTCTACGGCATTGACCGGCCGAAGAAAGAAATTATCGTCGCGGCTATTCGTTCTTAGCCTTGATGACGATCTTCTTGAGCGCCGCCAAACTCGATTTCAATTCCGCTTCGCCCACCGGGAAGCCGTTATCGCTGAAGAGATAAGCGGTCAGGTCGGTCGACTGCGCGCGGCTGAGGAAGCCAGGCCCATCGGCGGGCATCGTGGTGCGAATGCGCTCGACCAACTCGTCTGCCGTGCGGCCATCCCAAGCCATCCGGAAACCTTCGCCGGTGACCGGCGGTCCGTCTTCGGCGCCGAGCAGCGTAGCGCCATGACACTGCACGCAGTCGGTGAGGTAGAGATTCTTGCCGCGCTCGGCCTGTTCGGCCGTGTAGACGCCGTCCCAAACGGACTGTGCGGCGGCGGGCATCGCGGCCAACGCGAGAAGAGTCAGTGGAATCAGAGCTCTACGGATATTCATGGCGTTCTCTGCTAAAAGCGTAACAAGTTTGACGGATGAGGCGTCCGTTGCGTAACAGCCGATTTTGGTCACAAGGAAGCCGACAACAACTCCCGCGTTGCCTTGTCGAAGATGCCAGGGTCAATCGCACGGAAATACCGGCGGACCTCCTCGCCGTCTATGTTCACCTGCTCTTGATCCCATTCGCATTTGGAGCAGTGAACCTTTTCTCCCGCGCTTCGACCGCTAAAAAACCGCCGCGCCTCTTGATACATTTCTGAATTGAATGGATCCGGATCGCCGTCGACATGGGCGAAGACTAAGCCGCCGTCTTGCGGGGGACCGCCGCAGCAGGGCAGGACTCGACCGGTGGCATCCATGATCATGTTCTCGTATAGCCAACGGCACGTATGGCCGCTGCCATGATCTTCGGCATCGATGCCTGAGTCTGATTCCCAGGCTTCTTCGAAGGCCGTCGCAATTACCGCGGTTTCGAGCGATTGCGGGAAAGGATTCCAATTGTCGGGACGGTTGCTGGCGGACACCCAGTCGAATCTGCGTACTTCACCCTGCTTTGGGGCAGGCCGTATTGCCGGATCGTCCCAACCCACGTCAAACGGGTCGACGACGCGAAATTGATTGACGCCGAGTTGCTTGGCCAGGGCCGCCGCTTGCGGTATCTCGTGCACGTTGTGCTCGAAGGCCAAGAAATTCCACGACAGCGCTGGCGTCGCGCTCTTTAGTTTCGTCTTAGCCGCTACAAGACTGCGGATGTTCGAGAGCGCAAGCTCCAAGTTGCCGTTGCGGCGGAACTTCTCATACACGGGCTGCGACGCCCCGTCAATCGAGATCACCATGAAGTCGAGTCCGGAAGCGACCAGCGCTTCCGCATCGAACTTCTTGACGGACAAGCTGGTCGATAGCTTGGCGCCCAGCAAATACTGCTTCGCCTTGCGGATCAGACTAGGCGTCCGCACGTTCAGCAGGGGTTCGCCGTAGTCGCAAAAATATACGCCCACGGCGTAAGGGCCGTAAAGCCGCAACAGCTTATCAAAGCGTTCTTCGGTCAGCGTGCCGTTTGGCCAGTCGAAAATGCCGCGAGCCTCGTTGTGCGACGAGTGGACGCAGCCGGGGCAAGCGAGCTGGCAAGTGTTTGTCGGATCGACGACGAGGCCGATCGGACGGGAGGCAACGGACGCAGTGCGCATCCGCGAGACGCGCTGCGTCAATAACAAATTGAGGATCTTAAGAGTGAGCGCCTGAGCCGCCGTGGCCTCGAAACTCCTTTTCAGTTGGCCGTAGAGTGCGAGTTTGGCGGGACGCAGTACGTCTGTGGAGGTCCGCAGGTCGCCGGCGATCTTCGAGATTGTCGGGAAAGCGGTTCGGCCGGGCAACAGCCACGTTGGCGCGAAATCACGCACCAACATCCGCATGATCGCCGAATCCACGTCCCCCATCTTAGCTTCGGGAACAAATAAACGGGGCCGGCTTGCGCCGGCTCCGTGGTGATAGGTTGATTCTTGACGACCGGCTTAGAAGCCCATGTCGCCGTGATTGTGGCCGCCGCCGGCCGCGACCGGCTTATCTTCCTCGATTTCATGAACGGTCGCTTCGGTCGTCAGCATCAGGCCGGAGATCGAAGCGGCGTTCTGCAGCGCCGTGCGGGTGACCTTGGCCGGATCGATGACGCCAGCCTTAACCAGGTCCTCGTAGACTTCGGTCTGGGCGTTGAAGCCCTCGGTGTCCTTCTTCAGGGCGCGCACCTTTTCGACGACGATGGCGCCTTCGTGGCCGGCGTTCTGGGCGATCCAGCGGAGCGGAGCTTCGAGCGACCGCTTGACAATCTTGACGCCGACTTGCTCGTCGTGATCGGTGAGTTCGAGGCTATCGAGAACGGCGGAGGCGCGCAGCAGAGCCGTACCGCCGCCGGGTACGATGCCCTCTTCGACGGCGGCGCGGGTGGCAGACAGGGCGTCCTCCACGCGCAGCTTCTTCTCCTTCAGCTCGACTTCCGTCGCGGCGCCGACCTTGATGACGGCAACACCGCCGGAGAGCTTCGCGAGCCTTTCTTGAAGTT
>CAZYOX010000449.1:0-3339 GCA_964649285.1 uncultured Bryobacterales bacterium
GCAGGCCGCCGGCGGGCGCGAGGCCCTCGCCGCAATCAAAGACATGATCGTAACGCGCGACATTCGGGCGGTCGGCGGCGGCATGAACAGCCGCCAGACGGTCAAGTTCCTGTTCCCTGGGGCGATGCGCCAAGAAAGTTCGCTGCCCTTCGGCCTGGTCGCCGTTTCGTTGGTGGATGGCGTCGGACGCATCGATTCGCCCCAAGGCAAGTCAGCGCTGGCTGGAGCCCAGCTGGCGCAAGCCCAAGGGGAATTGTTTCGCCTCCGGGAACGGCTATTGCTTGCCGACGAGACGCCGGAATGGACCGTGAGCTACGTGGAGAGCTCCCGTGACAAGGGCCGCGAGGTTGACGTCATTGAGGTGTCGAATCCCAAAGCGAGGCAGCGGATTAGGCTTTGGATTGATCATCAGACAGGGAAGTTCTACCGAGCTACGTTTGACGCCGTGGCGCTGATCGGCGCGCAACAGCTGGACGAGTACTACTCGGACTTCCGGAAAGTTAACGGCGTTCAGACCCCCTTTCGGATCGATGTCTTCGGCGGGGGGCGTCCGCTGACCGAAATTCGGGTCGACAAGGTCCTGCACAATGCGGGGCTGACGAAGGCCGAACTGCGTTGAAGCTATCTTCCAGCGGTCGCGGTGAAGGACTGGGAAGTCCAATTTCGGAACGAGTTCGGGTCCGCGGACCTCGCTTCGCGCAGCAAGCTCGGCGTACTGCGGCGCCGGTTGTAGAGCTGTTCGAGCAGCCGTTCCAGGGCGTTGGAATCGTGGTTGTACCAATCCTTGGGAATCTTGGAATACGCTGAATCGAGGACGCTCGAAGGAAGGCTCTCGATCTTGCCTAACCACGGCTCGAAACTTCCGAAGCACTGCACGTCTGAGTAAACGCCCCGTTCTGCGCATAGGCCCTGCAAGGGGGCGTCGGTGAAGCGCCAGTCCCCGCCGTTAAACGCCAGGCTGTGATCAATGAAGGTTGCTCCATAGACCAGGGATTTAGCGGGCGCTGAGTGCTCTGAATCCGCCAAGAGCCAGCGCGAAGCTCGGGCCCGATGAAAGACGGCTTGGCGGCAGTCCGCGTTGTTGATCCACTTGTCAAAGACCAACATGCCAAGAAAGGTCCTTCGGTTGATAAGATCCTCGCGCAGCCCCGCCGGCAGGTAGTCATAAACGGCCTGCTGAGTCGGATTGACGACGTAGCGGGATCCAAAGTGCAGTCCCGCGGCACAAGGCTCGCCGCGGTTGATGCATAGCTCCGGATCCGCAGCGATAAGCGTTTGCGGGACCTCAATTACTCGCCAGCCGGGAGTAGGTAGGCCGAGGTATTCGAGAAGCTCGTAGCAGAGCGCCTCGTTGACCAATACCCTGCGGTGTTGCGGATTGTTGGAGAACTTGACGACGTAATATCGGTCGTCGTGGGCGAGCATCAGATGAGAACGCGTATCGCCCCTCATCTGCCGGATGTGCTGTTTTGCACGAACCATGGCGTTCTGCGCTGGAGCGGGCAATCTCCGTGACCCCTATCGGCTCTTCTAGGGCGAGGCGATAGGGCATGATCGACAAAAATTCAATGTTGGACAAGCGATGAGGATGGTTGCCCCACGCAGGTCGACGTGAAACACTCTTGCAATGAATTGGTCTATGGCCGTCAAGCTTTCGGCGGCGGTGGGCGTGACGCTCACGATCCTGGAATTCTCGCTGGCAGCGCACATCACCGGAACAGTTATCGAAGACCATGTGGCCCTTTGCCGCGTCTTCGCGACGACGACCGTCAGCGTGATGGCGCTTTGTCTAGTTTGCGGGTTGGCGGGCAGCTTGCTAAGCCGTTTTGTTGGGCTCGCTCCAACGCAGGCGCTGGCAGCGGGTGTCGCGGCGGCGGCTGGTCCCGCAGCGCTCTATTTAGGAGGCGTCGATCTTGCTTGGGATCATGATTGGTACGCGCTCTGGTTCCTCACCGGCATCCCGCTCGGCTTCGCCTCCTGTTGCTTGATGATGCGCGGCGCTCCGCTTCGGCTGCAGCGCCTAGTCGAACGCATGTGGCCAGCGATCGCTCCGCTCGCGATGCTGACCGGGTTGGCGCAAGAGTTGCGTCAAGACGCGAGTCTCCTGGGATCGCCGGTGGCGGCGTCCGCGGGTTTGTGGGCGATCGGCGTTGTCTCGCTGCTTGCCGCGGTAAGCCGCTGGCCCCTAGTCGGTCACGCCCTCACCGGCGGTGCTGTAGCGGCTCTCCTCGCCATCAGTCTAGGAGACTCCATTCAACCTGACCTGGACCGTCCCAGCACTGTCGTGGCCGCCCGCTCCGATGCGCCGCCAGTAGTCTTGCTGACGATCGATACGCTCCGTCGGGACGCCCTCTCGCTGTACGGGTCCACGACGCCCACTCCTGCCATTGATGCGTTGGGCCGAGATGGTTTCGTCTTCGACAGAGCCTATTCCACAGCGCCGTGGACCTACGTCGCGCTCACGAGCATCCACACCGGTCTGAGCCCTTGGGCCCACGGCGTTCGCGATTCGCTCAGTCGCGTGCCCGAAGGCGCTCCGGCGATCGGACCGATGCTGAGAGACCAGGGCTATGGCTCGGCGGCGTTCGGCAACAACGGCTGGCTGACGATTGGCGGCGGTGCGTACGTGTTGACCGATGCCTTCGATGACCGCAATCTCTATTGGCGAACGCTGATACCAGTAACTAGGGCACAGAGCTTCTGGGAGCGGACAAACCAAGAAGTGCTGGGGCTGAACGTCACAACGAAGCAAATCGCTGACTATGGCGCCGGATGGATCCAACATCACAACACGGGTCCGTTCCTGCTCTGGCTGCACTTCCTCGATCCGCACATGCCCTACGATCGGGTCGAGGAGTTTCCGCCGTCGGCAGAAGCTCCCCCCGAGATTGGCCCGCTCTACGGACGCCCGTTGCAGGCTCAGTTCGGTAAGCGGCGCAAGATTCCTCAGATCGTCGATTGGGCCCGGGCGCTATATCAGTCCGAAGTGCAGCTCGTGGACAAAGCGGTCGGCTCGATACTTCAAAGGCTCAAAGACGAGGGAATCTATGATGACGCCCTCATCATACTTAGCAGCGATCATGGCGAAGAATTCACCGAGCACGGCAACTTTGGCCACGGCAAGAATCTGTACGACGCGCTGGTTCGAGTCCCGCTGATCATCAAGCCGCCGCATTCCAGCGCCCATCTCCGCGTCGAGCAGCCGGTCTCCACGGCCGCGATCGCGCCCACCATATTTGACCTAGCAGGCGTCGCCTATGACGAAGGGAAGTTTTCCTATCCATCGCTGCGCGGAGACTGGGAGGCGAAAGCTGAAGGGGCCTCGGGGGGCGTGTCCTT
>CAZYOX010000450.1:0-3331 GCA_964649285.1 uncultured Bryobacterales bacterium
TCCAGGACGAGAAACACACCTTTAAGTTCGGCGGCGACGTTCGCATCAACGACATTCGAGAACGCTTCCGCGCTGGGGAACCGGACGAACTGCCCGAGTTCGATGTCGATTTCGCCGATAAACGGCGCTCCAAAGAAGTCGGACTCTACATTCAAGATCAGATTCGCTTCGGAAACTTTGCGGCCAACATCGGCCTGCGGTACGACCGCTACGATCTCTTCATCGAAGAGAACGCCTGGAGCCCGCGCCTGGCGGCAAGCTACTACGTTCCCGGCATGGGCCTGCAACTGCACGCCTCGTACGATCGGATATTTCAGCCGCCGCCCATTGAAAACTTGCTGCTCAGCAGCGGCGCCGAGAGGCTAGGCCTCGACGAAGTGGACGACGCGGTGCCCGTGCCCGCCAATCGCGGCAACTTCTTCGAGGTGGGTCTTCGCCAACCCCTGGGAAATCTATTGCGGCTCGACGTCAACCACTACTGGCGGAGGTTTGAGAATTACATCGACGACGACGTCTTCCTCAACACCGGTCTATCGTTTCCGATCACCTTTGATTCTGCCCGAATCGAAGGGACGGAAATCCGGCTTGAGATGCCGCGCTGGCGAGGCATCTCCGCCTGGACCAGCTACTCCAATATGCTGGGCTACGCCTCATCGCCGGTCACCGGCGGCCTCTTTATCGAGGGCGGGGAAGCGGAGGAACTGCGCGACGTCGTCCAGGAGTTCCCGATCTCTCAGGACCAGCGCAACACGCTCGCTGCCCAACTGCGCTTCGAGCCGCATCGTATCGCCTGGTTCTCGATAGGGGCTCGCTACGGCAGCGGCCTCCCTTACGAGGCCGAAGACGATGATGATGACGACGATGACGACGCCCAGGAAGCCGCACAACAGGTCGACGACGATGATGACGTCGTCGTGCCGATTCCGCAGGACATCATGGACAGGATCGACCTAGCTCGCGGCCGCGTAAAGCCGAACTTCAGCCTCGACCTTTCCGCTGGTTTCCGCCTATGGGACCGAGATCCCCGCTCGCTCACGCTTCAATTTGACGTGCGCAACGTCACCAATCGTCTCAACGTAATCAACTTCAGCGGCCTCTTCTCCGGCACGGCCCTCGCCCCCGGACGCATGGCATCGGTCCAATTGCGACTGCGGTTCTAGCCGCTTGATGATAGATTGGGGTTGGAGGAATGGCCGAGCGGTTTAAGGCGGCGGTCTTGAAAACCGTTGTTGGGGAAACTCAACCGGGGGTTCGAATCCCTCTTCCTCCGCCACTATCAAGCATTTAGGGGTGCGTCATGCGCCCCTGAGGTTCTCGCCTGAGCCTGTTTGCAACATTCTGCAAGCCAACCTCCGGTAATCGGCACATTTCTACCCTATCCGCTGAAACGTACGAGCATGTAACAGCCTGCGCACACGAAGAGTCAGCAGAGGGAATAGGAGGTGCGCAATGTATATCGGTATTGGCACACTGGTGCTGATTGTGATTCTTATCCTCATCTTTACCTGAACACGATTGTCCTGGGTTGAACTGAGCCAGCGTCGATAATCATGCTTTCGGTACCCGCGATCACATAGCCGGTGTGCAAGGAGTTGCATCTCGGCGCCGCCACGGTATTCGCCCTCGAACGGCTTCGCCAACGCTGCCCCGATCGCATGGGTCTCGAACTGGAAATCTTCCACAACCATGGGTGGTATCAAAGCAACGGCAAGCATCTTCCCAAACATGGAAACGGTTGATCCCAAGCTCACTCGCGCTTAGACTAAGGGCGCTAGCAAGCCCTGGTTTGGGAGTTTCCTTATGCGTCCCCTCTCCTTATTGCTCGTCGTCTTTTGCGTGACCGCTCACGCCGCCAATTGGCCCCAATGGCGCGGGCCCGCCGGGACAGGCGTTTCCACCGAAGAAGGAGTGCCCGTCGAGTGGAGCGAAGACTCCCTCGCTTGGTCAGCCAATCTTCGCGGCCTCGGCGTCTCTTCGCCCGTCGTGTGGGGCGATAAGGTTTTCGTTACTTATCAGATCGGTGCGGGGAAGCTGCGGCCTGGCAATCACCCCAGTCTGGTGCAAAGCGGCGACCCGATCGCGGCAGGCGAAACGCCTCTGGGCGGCACGCGCGCGACATCCACCGAGACTGGCGTGAGCTTCGTACTGGCCGCGTTTAACACATCCACAGGCGATCTCTTGTGGGAAAGCGAAATGGCCCATGAAGGGGAGTTTCCCGAGGTACACGAGAAGGCCAACATGGCCAACCCAAGCCCCACCACCGACGGAGAGCTTGTTTATGCCTGGTTCGCCACGGGACAACTCATGGCCGTGAACATGGACGGCGCCGTCGTTTGGAAGCGCAATCTGGCCTCTGATCTCGGGGCCTTCGACATCGGCTGGGGACACTCCAGCTCGCCTGCCATCTATAACGACAAGCTCGTGCTCATCTGCTACCAAGTAGGTTTCTCAACGCTGCTCGCGCTCGACAAGAAGACCGGCGAGGACATTTGGCGCCAAGACCGCGACGCAGGCGTCATCTCCTACAGCACGCCGCTCTTCGTTGACGCGCCCTCAGGCACGGAGATGATCGTCAATTCCGGCTTCGGCGTCGAGGCCTTCAATCCCGATACGGGCGAGAAGCTCTGGCAGTATGAGGAGCCCAGCCGATTTCCGATCCCCGCGCCTGTACATAGCGATGGCGTCATTTATCTGAATCGCGGCTACCGCAGCAGCCCGTACATGGCCCTGCGCGTCGGCGGGCGCGGCAATATCGCCGACAGCCACGTCGCTTGGCGCAGCGCCACGGGCGGCCCCTACATCTCTTCGCTCGTCGAGTACGAGGGCCTACTCTACATGGCTAACGATACCGGTATCCTCACCTGCATCGACGCGGCCACTGGTGAGCGAGTCTGGCAAGAGAGGCTCGGCGGCGTCTTTAGCGCGTCGCCCGTAGTCGCCGACGGCAACATCTACTTCTCCAGCGAAACCGGCGAGATGCTCGTACTGAAGGCGGGCCGCACGGCCGAAGTCGTCGCGCGCAACAAACTGCGCGGCCACACCCTGGCCTCGCCGGCCATCTCCGACGGCAAGATTTTCATTCGCTTCGATAGGCGCCTAGTGGCCGTATCGAACTAGCTCATCTTCGTACGCGCGTAGGGCGGCGAGGGGCATTGCTGTGCAGCAAGTTAGACAGGCCTTAGACCATCTCAATCAGGCATGGCGCGAGAAGCGCTTTGATCTGCTCGAACAGTGCTTTGATGACGACATTGTGATGCTGGGTCCAGGATTTAAGGAACTGTGCCGGGGCAAAGACGTCTTGCAGAGCTACTCGGATTTCATGCGCAACTCC
>CAZYOX010000451.1:0-557 GCA_964649285.1 uncultured Bryobacterales bacterium
TGCTGGTCGCCGAGCGCGGCCGGGAAGACGAGATTTTCCGCGTATTCAAGAAGTGGGGTCTCGATGCTGAAGAAGTCGGTACGGTCACCGACGACGGCATGTTGCGGGTAAAGAACTACGGTGAGGTGGTCGCCGAGTTGGAAAACTCCTTCCTGACCGACGACGCGCCGCTCTATAACCGCCCTTACACCACGCCTTATCGACCGCACTCGCTCGATGGCCCAGGCGTACCAGAGATTGACGGAGTTGGCGCCAAAGCCGCACTGGAACAACTGATTGCAGCGCCGGATATCTGCTCCAAACGTTGGATCTACGAGCAGTACGACTACCAGGTGCGCACGAATACCACGCTTGGACCGGGGCATGATGCCGCCGTGGTGAGAGTGAAGGAAGCGGGCGTCTCGCTGGTGATGTCGCTCGACGGCAATGGCCGCTTCTGCGCTCTGGATCCCAAGGAAGGCGCCAAGCTAGCAGTCGCCGAGTGCTGCCGCAACTTGGCGACGGTGGGTGCGGAGCCAGTGGGCGCGACGAACTGCCTGAATTTCGGCAATCCCGAG
>CAZYOX010000451.1:567-3315 GCA_964649285.1 uncultured Bryobacterales bacterium
GTACGGCGTTCAAGGCCCCTGTCACGGGCGGCAACGTCAGCCTCTATAACGAGACGCTGGGTACCGGCATTTACCCCACGCCTGTCATGGGCATGGTCGGCGTGCTGCCGCACATGAATCGCCCGGCGGGTATCGCCTTCCAGGGCGGAGGACGGACGTTGGTCCTGATCGGCGGGCTATTGCCGGGCGGCGAAGACCAGTTGGAGCGGCGCTTCGGCTCCTCGCAATACGCCAAGCAGATTACCAAACAAGTTTGGGGGCTGCCGCCGGCGCTGGATCTCGAGTTTGAGATCGCGGTGCAGGCAACGGTCCGTCAGATCGTCGCAGACGGGTTGGCGGAATCGGTCCACGACGTGAGCGACGGCGGACTCGCTGTGGCGATTGCCGAGAGCTGTTTCTCCGCCAAGCGCTTAGGCGCTGAAATTTCCCTTGAGACGGCGGCGCCTTTGGCCGCAGTTTTGTTTCATGAGGCCCCTTCGAGAATCTTGCTCTCGATTGAGGGGTCTAAACTGAGTAGTGTTGAGCGAGCTGCTCAAGAGCACGGCGTTCCGGCCGTAGTCATCGGCCGGACGAAAGATGCTCCGCAGATTAGCTTCCGGGTAAACGACAAGCCGCTGTTTGAAGTCTCAACGGATTCTCTTTTTGAGAGTTGGGATACGGCGCTTGTGAGGATGCTGAATAAATGAACACCGAAGACGACCACCAGCTTCAGGTCGTGGGCGCGGACATCGATGATGACCGCTTCCACGACGAATGCGGAGTGTTCGGGGTATGGGGTCATCCAGAGGCCTCGAAACTGGCCTACCTTGGCCTTTATGCTCTACAGCATCGAGGCCAAGAGAGCGCCGGAATCGTCACCAGCGACGGGAAGGTGCTGCGCTCGCATAAGGGCATGGGCCTGGTGCGCGAGGTCTTCTCCGAGGCAACGCTGAAAAAACTCAAGGGAAGAGCCGCTATCGGCCATACGCGCTACTCCACCGCCGGCCCGAGCGCGCACCTAAACGCCCAGCCATTCACGGTGCAATGCTCGAAGGGCCAGTTAGCGATCGCTCACAACGGCAATCTGACCAATGGCTGGGAATTGCGCCGCGAACTTGAGGCTTCCGGATCGATCTTCCAAGCGACGAGCGATACGGAAGTGATTCCGCATTTGATGGCGCGCTCGCGCGAGTCGACGCTGCGTCACGCCCTCAGAGAGTCGTTACTGCGGCTGGAAGGCGCTTTCTCGCTCGTCCTGCTGGCGCAGGACCGTCTGATAGTCGCCCGTGATCAGCGAGGCTTTCGACCGCTTTCGCTGGGCAAGCTGGAGACGCCGGACGGCAAGCTGGCCTATGTCTTCGCTTCAGAAACGTGTGCCTTCGACTTGATTCAGGCCGAGCTGATCGATGAGGTCAAGCCGGGCGAGATGGTCATTGTGACGAACGAAGGGATTGCCCGCGAGCGGTTCGCCCCGGAATTGCCGAAGGCGCAATGCGTATTCGAGCACGTTTATTTTTCACGTCCGGACTCGCTGGTGTTCGGACGGTCCGTGGCTCGATCGCGCGAAATGTTGGGCCGCATCCTCGCTCGGGAGAGCCCGGTTCCCGCGGACTGCGTTATTGCTGTCCCCGACTCGGGCGTGCCCGCGGCGATCGGCTATGCTTCGGAATCCGGTCTGCCGTATCGCCTTGGCCTCATCCGCAACCACTACGTCGGCCGCACATTCATCGAGCCGATGCAGACGACGCGTGACTCGCGCGTCCGGCAAAAGTTAAATCCGGTACGCGACATCGTCGAAGGCCAGCGGATTATCCTCGTCGACGACTCGCTCGTTCGAGGCACAACCTCGCGCAAGATCGTCCGGCTTATCCGCGAGTTCGGCGCCAAGGAGGTCCACCTGCGGATCTCGTGCCCGCCGACGATTTCGTCGTGCTACTACGGCGTCGATACGCCTTCAAGCTCCGAGTTGATCGCCGCAAACCAATCAGTGGAACAGATTCGCGAGTTCACCGGAGCGGACTCTCTCGCCTATCTATCGCTGGACGGCCTGCGCAAGTCGGTGGAATCGTTAGCCGATGATTGTTGCTATGCCTGCTACACCGGCAAGTATCCCACTGATCTGGTCGGCGTTGAGATGCTGACCTCACAGTCGCGGAAGTGACCAGCCTAATCGGCTAAACCGTAGCTGTCGACGATCTGTCTAGCGAGAAGATTGTCGACTTGCGCCTCGCTGCGGGCGACTTCTAAGAAGGCGGACCGCAACAGCTGGTCCTTGCGATTGCGCAAGGTCTGTTGGATCTCTTGCTGCACGCTAGGATCGGAGAAATCCCGCAAGCCGGCGGGCTGCTGCTCGATGTACTGAATGATGCGAAAGACGCCGTCGATCTCGACCACCGGAGAAGTTTCGCCCGGCGAGAGCGCGGCCACGATGCGGCGCAGAGCCAATGGCGCCTTCTCCAGCGACGATTGCGGAATGAACCCTAGATCGCCGCCGCTCGTAGCAGACGCCGGATCTTCTGAATAGTTCTGCGCGAGCGTATCGAAATTCTCGCCGGCAGCCAGTCGCTGAGCCAGCATGGTGATTTTCTCTGAAGCAGCCTTGCGGTCTTGGGCGTCGTCGTTAAGCAGATTCGGCGGCGGAGATTCCGCCTCAGCGGTTACGACGATCTGCGCAAGATGCAACTGCGGCTCAGGCCGCGAGAAGCTGGCGCTATTCTCTTCGTAGTAACGGCGCATTTCCGGCTCATCGACGGAGACTCGTGATGTAAT
>CAZYOX010000452.1:0-3306 GCA_964649285.1 uncultured Bryobacterales bacterium
AGGCTTCGCGGGTGGCGCTGCGCCTGAGCGAATCGGGGCGATCGGGGCGGGTCGGCGGCGGCTGGTGCAACTCGCGCTGGTGGAGAGCGCCCTCATAACCGCTGGCGCCGCGCTCATTGCCGGACTATTCGCATGGTGGGCTACTCCTCTGATTGTCAGTAGCCTACCAACTGGTCCCGTACGACTGGCGCTCCCGTTCGATTGGCGTCTATTTCAATTCAGCCTGGGATTGACGCTTGCCGTCACGATCCTTTGCGGCCTGAGGCCAGCGCTGCACGCATCCGCAGTGCGCCCGCTTGCAGCGCTAAAGGGCGGCGACGATCCGCGAACGCTCCGACCGTTGATGAGTCGCCTCATCGGTGCGCAAATCGCTCTTTGTGCTGTCGTCCTTTTCTTCTCAGGCCTATTCGTCGCGACGCTGGACCGCTTGGCAACAAAACCGCTAGGCTACTCTCCTGAACGGCTGCTCGCGGTCGACGCCGTTGCAGCACAACCTCATCCGGCTGTGACCTGGAACCAGGTCGCTGATCGCCTACGGGCCGTCCCGGGCGTTGACGCGGTCTCGCTGGCGGAGCGGCCTTTGCAGGTCGACGCCGTGAGACTCACGAATGTCTCTGTGAATAGCGCCGCCTCTCGCGAAGAGATGGCGTTCGTCCTGAATCTAGGCATTACGCCAGGATGGATCGACACGATGAACGTCCGGCTCATCCGAGGGCGGGATCTCGTCGCCGAGGATGCGCACCGCCGCGCCGCGCTTATCAACCAGCAGTTCGCCAACAAATACTTCGACGGGCAGAATCCCATCGGCAAATCATTCAACCAAGGGCATTCCAGCGCAGTCGAAGTCGTGGGTCTCGTGGGCGATGTCCAGGACTTTAGGCTACGTGAACCGGTGATGCCGGCCTTCTACACGCTGCTCGGGTCGATCAATGGCGGCGAGCCAACCCAGGTTACAAGGGCCTCGTTTATCATTCGCACTACCGGTGAAGACTCCCTGGCGCTCGCCGAAACCATACGACAGGGAATACCCGAAGCACACGCCGATTTTTCCGTCAGCAACATCACAACCCAGCAGGAACTCAACTCTTCGCAACTGGCGCGGGAACGACTCATTGCTCTGCTGGCATCCTTCTTCGCTTCGGTCGCCCTGATCCTGAGCGCCGTCGGCATCTACGGCGTGCTGCACTATTCGGTCATTCAACAGCGGCGCGAAATCGGAGTCCGTATCGCGCTGGGCGCGCAAGCGGCCAATATTGCGCTGCGCGTCACCAGGGCAATGTTCGTCCCAGTGCTGCTCGGTTCGTGTTTAGGCCTCGCCATTGGACTTGGACTCGAACGATACGTCGCGGACCTGCTCTGGAACGTAAAGGCCACAGAGCCAGCGATGATGACCGTTCCGCTCCTCGCGATTCTGGCCGCTGTGTTGGCTGCGGCGCCCGAAGTGCTTCGTGCCGTTCGCGTCGACCCAACCGAACTGCTGCGCACCGACTAGGGCGATCCGCATGCCGAGGCGGCTTGGTCCCTCACGGTATCGCCGATCCACGTGCGCCGCGAGATCGTCCACAATTGCTACGTCGTCGAAGACTTAGCCGGCCGCGGCGCGATCTCATGACGGCTCTGGGCTCCGTCCCCGCAGCGTCCCCCGCAGCGTCCAGGCGCTGTCCGTCAGATCCTCATCCTGGCTATGCGGATAACCATCGCCGCTTCTTGTTTAAGGGTGCTTAACTTAGTCTTCTTCTTAATTAAGAGGAGCAGTCCTTGCTTAATTAACGCCCATCGGTTCATAATTCGCCCATGGACGATTCCGGCGCCGATCCGCGCCTAGGTCGCTTCGTTGAGACCTCTGTTGCCGGTGAAACCGTGAGGGCGTTCGTTCCGCCGCCGCTCCCGCCCGAGCCGCCGGTGCACGTGCTTTCCGTCCTGGGAGAACTTGGCGCCGCTGAACGGGCGCTCGGACGTCTCGACGGGATCACAGCGCTCCTACCCAGACACGAACTCTTTCTCTACATGTACGTAAGGAAAGAGGCAGTGCTCTCCTCGCAAATCGAAGGCACACAATCCACGCTGTCGGACCTCCTTCGCTTCGAGATCGCCGTACAGTCGCTTCCTCTTTCCCTTCGCCTGATCAAGGAGATGCACGGGCTGCTTCTTAGGAGCGGCAGAGGCGCGACCAAAGACCCAGGAGAGTTCCGCCGCTCGCAGAATTGGGTCGGCGGAACACGGCCCGGCAACGCGCTTTATGTTCCCCCGCCGCCCGCGGAGATGGCCGAATGCCTGGGAGATCTCGAACTTTTCATGCATGAAGAAGCGTCGGAACTTCCTGCCTTAGTCAAGGCTGGCCTGTTGCACGTCCAGTTCGAGACGATTCACCCTTTTCTGGACGGCAACGGCCGCATAGGCAGACTGCTCGTGACGCTCTATCTGTGCGTAAACGGCGTCCTTCGTACTCCGCTCTTGTACTTAAGCCTGTACCTGAAAGTCCACCGCTCCGAGTACTACCAGCTTCTTCAAGACGTCCGTGAGCGAGGTGATTGGGAACGCTGGCTCAAATTCTTTCTCGCGGGCGTCGCCGAAACTGCGAACCAGGCGTTTGACGCAGCCAACCGAATCGTGGCGCTATTCCGAGGCGACCGGGAACGCATCAGCGCGGAGAGTGCGCGCGCCAGCTCCGCTCTACGCGTTCACAACCTCTTTCAGCAGCACCCGTACCTCACCGCCAACCAGTTAGTCCACCGCACCGGCCTCTCAGCGCCGACGGTCAATGCGGCGCTCGCCGATCTTGGGCGCCTAGGTATCGTAAATGAAATTACCGGGCGGAAGCGCGGCCGCGTCTTTAGCTACGGCTTGTACCTCGCCATCTTGAGCGAGGGCACTGATCCGCTCTCGTCTGGAAGCTAGTCTGATACCCAGCGCAGTTTCTTCGCAGGCCCGGCCCTCACCGCCCAGCCGCCTTGGCGCCTCACGGTATACTCGAATCGATGCCCGCAATCGACGAAAGGGTCGTCTATCTGCTCAAGCCGCGCGGCTTTTGCGCTGGCGTCGTGCGCGCCATCGACATCGTCGAACTGGCGCTTGAAGCCTACGGCGCGCCCATCTACGTGCGCCGCGAGATCGTCCACAACCGCTACGTCGTCGAAGACCTCGCCCGGCGCGGGGCCATCTTCATCGAAGAGCTCGACCAGGCGCCGTCCGGCGCGCGCGTTGTCTACAGCGCCCATGGCGTCTCACCCGAAGTGCGCCGCAACGCACAAGCCCGCGGGCTGCAAGTCATCGACGCCACCTGCCCGCTGGTCACCAAGGTTCACC
>CAZYOX010000453.1:0-3304 GCA_964649285.1 uncultured Bryobacterales bacterium
ATAATGAGACATCAGTAGACTTTCTATATTACGAAGCCATCGCACATACAGTCGTACGCCTGGTTCATGAAAAATCCAATGAACCGCTAACGGTGGGGATACATGGGGATTGGGGCGCGGGGAAGTCCAGCGTGCTTATGATGGTAGAGGAGGCTTTCGCTAAGCGCGACCGGGTCCTTTGCGTCCGGTTCAATGGATGGTTGTTTCAAGGATATGAAGATGCGAAAGCTGTTCTCATCGAAACGATTGTGGAGGAACTCCTCAAGAGTCGAGCAGCCTCTACCAAGGTTCTTGACCAGGCGAAAGAAGTGTTGCGCAGGGTAGACTGGATGAAGGTCGCTCGCAAAGCTGGGGGGCTAGCTATGACTGCGGCTACCGGCGTTCCCTATCCCGAAACAATCAAAGACCTGCAAGAAGGTTTATTCCGCTTGATCGGCAAGTCGGCCGGCTCAATAACTCCTGCAGACCTTCAACTAGTTGCAGACAAAGCTGGGCAGTGCCTGACCGTAGCTGAGCATCAGACAGCACCAGAACAAATGCATGCATTCCGGGAGGAGTTCGAGGAACTCCTGCATCGGGCTGACATTGACCGGCTAGTGGTGCTAGTCGATGATTTGGACCGCTGCTTACCCGATACCGCGATCGAAACCCTCGAGGCTATTCGCCTGTTTCTGTTCGTGCCGAGGGCGGCATTTGTGATCGCTGCCGACGAGGGAATGATCGAGTATGCGGTACGGCAGCACTTCCCCGACCTCCCGGTGGCTGCTGGGCCGGCAACCTACGCGAGGAATTATTTAGAAAAGCTAATTCAGGTCCCGTTTCGATTACCCTCCCTGGGATATGCGGAGACACGCATCTACATCACGCTCTTGCTGGTACTGAAGGAATACGGCGAAGAGTCAGACGAATTTCAACAGTTAGTCGCGCTTGCTCGCGAGGTGTTGCAGCGTCCTTGGAAAGGCCCAGGGCTTGATCGACAGGGAGTCACCAAAGCACTCGGATCGGTCCCGACGGCAGTTGAGCGGTCACTCGACCTAGCATCGCGAATTGCTCCGATTCTAACAGACGGCGCCAGGGGTAACCCCAGGCAGGTCAAGCGCTTCATTAACACCATGTCTTTACGCCTCGCAATTGCAGAAGAGCGAGGCTTCGGTGATGAGGTCAATCCCACTATCCTCGCAAAGGTCATGCTGGCCGAGCGCTTTGCGCCAGAAGTCTTCGATGCATTCGCGAGAGGGGCAGCGGCGACGGGAGTTTCGGGAGAGCTGGCCGTGCTCGAAGCAGTCGTTCGAGGCAAAGGAGCGGAAGAAAAAAAATCGAAAGGGAGCAACAAGCAGCGTGAGCAAGACGATGAGAGCGTTGCGGGGCCAGCAGTACTGCCGGACTGGCCCAACCTAGAATGGGCCAAACAGTGGGCCAAGATCGACCCACCCCTCGCTGAGTACGATCTGAGACCGTACGTCTTTGTCACCCGTGACAGGCGCAACGTTTTTGGAGCGGTGACATCACTAGGAGAGCTAGACGAGCTACTCGTGAAGCTGACTGGCCCGGCGATACAGGTGCGGCAGGCGACAGCTGAAGTGGCTCGCTTACCGGCACCAGAAGCTGAACAGCTTTTCGACGCTTTGCGACGCAAAGTAACCGCATTGGAAGATTACAAGGAACGACCGGCCGGAGTGCAAGGGCTCGCTGCAATCTGTGAGCATCACACGTTTCTTCAGCCCTCGCTTGTAGAGTTTCTGAAGGGTTTGCCGATGTCTAAGCTGGGGACCTGGACCGTTACGGGCTGGGCAAAGGCTTTAACCACGGAAGAGGCGAAAGGCGCGCATAGCGCGCTTCTTTCGGCTTGGGCTACTCAGGACGATAACGCGGCTTTGAAGGCGGCGGCCACGGGCGCATTGCAAATGGCCAAACCTAGAGGGAAGCGCTGATGGGTACTTCGGGGACTTTTGGCGGCTCTAAAACAGGGCTCGTGCCAAGCTGGGTAGATGAGCCGCCCTCAAATCCGACTGCCGCACCTTCTGATGGCGGGCCGGCCCCTGCGGATGGAGCAAATGACGGGAGCGGCGATAGCCCGGTGCAGCCGACAGCCTATCCGCCCTTGCCCTCACCTCCGGCTCGTTCCGGTTTGGGAGCTGCACGAGGAGACATGACCCGCGGTACCCGCAACTCAGACGCACGCGCTATTCGCCGAGGTGCCGGGCGGTATGTCGCAGCTAGCGGTGGCGGTCGAGGTGCAGCGAGACGCATGCGCAGTTCCCACGCTACAGCCAGCGGACTTGCGGGGCTGGTTCGTAACTTTGCGACGCAAGGGCCTACAGAGGCACTAAGACAGTTCAACCTCGAAGGGCTAGCCGGTGCGCCAGCGGTAGATGTCTTCGTTGCGCTAACGGACGCCCTATGCCCGCCAGGGGGCACAATTGATGAGGCAATCGCCCGCGATGCAATGCTTGAGACTGTCGCAGCGCTGGCGGCTGATGGCGTCGGTGACTTCGACCAGATGACAACCGAGGATCTTCATGAGTTCTTTATTGGCGTTATTAGCCGCTCCATTGAGGGAAAAATACTGAATGAGGTCGGTACGAATAGTATCCACCTTTCTCCAGATCTCGCGTCGGTAGAGCAAGCGCAGTCCATGTTGCATGACTTCGTCGACGGCTGTGTCAGGGATAGGTTCACCGGCAGCGGTGCTAGTTTAACGGATATCACTGGAGATCAAATAGATACGTTCATATTCGGCCTCTATGAGGCGGCTTTCAATTTGATGCAGATGATGGGAGAGTCTTGATGGGGAGGTTTAGCCTCGTCGGCCGATTCGGTCCCGATGATAAAAGAAAAGTATCTATCGTTCAGAAAGATTCGGCCATTTACGAAGTAGACTTTCTAAACGCAGAAAGGCGCCTGGGTTTCGGAATCGGCAATACCCTGGAACAGCTTTCGTCACTCGGTCTCACGCCTTCGGAATCGGCGGTTGATTTGGTTGTTCTCGCTGCCATGGTGAACGCGGGGGACACACGAATATCAAGGAAGGCGAATGCTCAAGACGGCTGGACGAGAGAGATCGACCTTTATGTGCCGGTTGCTAGCCATACCCTGTGGAGCGAGCTGTCTCCACAGATTGGAATGTTGTTGCAGTTTCTGACCGGCGACCGTTGGCGCATCTTTTTCCGTCCACGGCCGAAGCGCATGATGTCAGTTGTCACGAAATCAGATCGACTTCCACTGGATGATTTCGAACAGGTTTGCCTGTTCTCAGGAGGTCTGGACAGCTTGATCGGTGCCGTAGATCTAATCAAGCAAGGAC
>CAZYOX010000454.1:0-3263 GCA_964649285.1 uncultured Bryobacterales bacterium
AGCGGCCGTAGTCATCCCAGATGTTGTAGTTGTTGATCGGGCCGCTGAAGAAAAACTCGCCGACATTGTTCAACGACTTCGAATAGGTATACGCAACGCGGAAGCTGCCCCATTGCACTGGCCGTTGCACGAAGGCGACGTGCAGAGCGTTGTAATTGGAATCCGCCTCCGAAGAGTACTCGCTGTTGTTGGCGTAGTTTGGGTTCGGACGGCAGGCGTTGTTGTCGCCCGACGCGAAGCAGGTCGGCACGTTCTGGTTGATGTTTGCAATCAAGTGCAGACCGCGCAGGTGCTGGAAGCCGACGCTGACTGTGGCCCGTTCTCCAACCTGTTGTTCAACCTCAAGACTCGCCTGCTGCGAGAAGGCGTTTTTCATGTTGCGATCCATCGTCGACAAGCTGACCAGCGCCGTTGAAGGCAAAGCGGAGTCGAGAATGTTCGGAAACACCGGCGCGCCCGACTGCGTCGGCGCCAACGTGATTGAAGTTTGCTGCAGCTGACTCAAATCGGTCGTGTTGTTGGCTGCCATCAGCGCATTCGCCAGCGCGCGCAAGGGCACGCGGTCAAAGAAGATTCCCGCGCCGCCGCGGATGATCGTCTTGCGCGATCCAAACGGCGACCACGCAAAACCCAATCGCGGCGAAAAGTTGTTTGTGTCGGTCGAGATCGTCTCAAGAAATTGCAGGTCGTAGCGCAGGCCCGCGTTGAGCGTGAGCCGCGAAGTCGCTTTCCATTCATCTTGCACGTAGAGGCCGACGTTGGGGTTCGTCTGAGCTCGTTCGGTGATGCCGAAGTTCTGCGTGAAGCCCAAGTTGGCATACGTTCCAGTGAGGAAGTTTGCCAGCGAGGCGAACGTGTAACGGCCCAAGTCGGCGCGAGGGAAGGAGATGTTCGTATCGTTCAACAAGAAGTTGGCGCCGACGCGAATAGCATGCGCTCCAACCTGGTGCGAAAGGTTGTTGACGACTTCGTAGAGCTTGTTCTCGCGCCCGGTCGGAGAAGAGGATAGTCTGCCGAACGTCGCTACGCCGGAAATGCTGACGGCGGGCCCAAACGGATCCGTGGGCAACGCTTGCAAATCGCTGTACGTGAACTGTCCTCGCGTTTCGAGAACCGTCCTCGGCGAGAGCGTCACAATGTTGCTGACCGCGAGCGTCTGATCGCGATTGTCGAGATCGGACGAGGCGCTCGGGGCGCTCAATCCGCCGGCCCCACGCGAGTTCGACGAGAAAGCGTCGTACATGCTGTAGCGAACGCTGAACTGATCCACAATGCTGAACTGATGATCGAGTTTCGCCAGTAAGTTCGTGTTGCGGACAGGGTTCGGATAAAGACCCGTAGTCACTTGCGGGCCTTGATAGCCGACCTCACTCAAGCGCGTGTTGATGACTGCGGCATTCGCGGGTGAAATCGTCGTTAGTCCTGATTGGTTCAGACGGCGCTGCTCAAAGTTCGCAAAATAAAATGTGCGGTCGCGACTCAGCGGACCGCCGAGGCTAGCGCCGTATTGCATCTGGGTAAGCGGCAGCTTGTCGTTCGAGAGCGGATTGGAGGCGTTGAAGCGCTGATTCCGGAAGTAGTTGTAAAGGTTGCCATGCAGCGTGTTCGTGCCGCTCTTGGTGACTACGTTGATGTAGCCGCCAAGAGCGCGCCCGAGCTCTGCCTGGCCTCCCGACGTTACAACCTGAAACTCTTGTACCGTGTCGAGCCCGTAGAAGATACCGCTCAAGCCCGCGGCGTCGTCATTGGCCGAGAGGCCGTCAACGATGAAGTTATTCGAGAAATTGCGTTGACTGCCGACGGATATCCCTTGCCCGGGCACGGCCGAAGTCTCGGGAAACAACTGCGTGCTGCGCGTATTCGTTGGCGATACTCCGGGGACGAGCAGAGCTAAGTCCAAGAAACTGCGCCCGTTAAGAGGCAAGCTGCGCACTTCCGATTGCAGGACCGTTCCAGCGATCTGGCTGCGCGCGCCTTCGAGCACAGTGGGCTCATCGCTAACCACTACTTCGGTTTGCTCCGTCGCAATCACGAGCGAGACCGGCAACTCGAACGCTGAGCCCACGGTGAGCGTCAACAACTGCACGGACGGCGCGAATCCCTCTTTCTCCACAGTGATCTCGTACGGACCGACCTTCAAATACGGCAGTCGAAAGCGCCCGTCCTCGCTGCTGGTTGTGGTGCGGGCTATGTTGGTGTCGATCTGTCGGACGGTAATCTGCGCGCCGGGCACAGTCGAGCCTGAGGGATCGGTGACGCGTCCGCTGACGCTCGCCGAGTTTGTGGTTTCTTGCGCGAAGGCAAGCGCAACAAACAACGTTAGAAGGGCAAGCTGTTTCATCTGCGACGGCTCAAGTGAGCCGTCTTCAGATTAGGGGCAGTGAAGCGTATCGCCTATGCGGCAAATTGTCGCGCAGAAACAAAGTGGAGGAAGCGCGCGTCGCGGCGCACTCCCTCCGCGTCGTAGAGCCTAGGCTGCGACGGAACCGTGCGGGTCGATGACGAATTTCGTCGCCGCTCCGCGATCGAAATCTTTATAGCCCTTGGGAGCGTCTTGGAGCGAGATGGTCTTTACATTGACGGCCTTGGCAATCTGAATCTTGTCGTAAAGAATAGCGTTCATCAGCTGGCGGTTGTATTTCATCACCGGGCATTGGCCGGTGGTGAAGTGGTGCGATTTGGCCCATCCGAGGCCGATGCGGATGCCCAGGTTGCCGATCTTGGCGTTCTTATCGACGCCGCCCGGGTCTCCTGTGACATAGAGGCCGGGAATGCCGATGCCGCCGCCCGCCTCAGTGCATTCCATCAGCGCGTTAAGCACGGTAGCCGGCTTTTCCACGCCTGCATCGGCGCCATGACCGCGCGCTTCAAAGCCTACGCAATCGATGCCGTATTCGACTTCGGGCACGCCGACGATGTGCTCGATTTGCTCACTCAGCGTCGCCTTCTTGCGCAAGTCGACTGTTTCGCAGCCGAAGCTCTCGGCTTGTTTAAGGCGCGCGGGAATCATGTCGCCGACGATGACGCAGGCGGCGCCAAGCAGGTGACAAGAAGCGGCGGCCGCCACTCAGACGGGACCGGCGCCGGCGATATAGACGATTGCGCCTGGACCCACGCCTGCCGTGACGGCGCCGTGATAGCCGGTCGGGAAGATATCCGACAACAGGGTCAGATCGCGGATCTTCTCCATTGCCTGGGCGCGGTCCGGGAAGGGGAACAGATTGAAATCGGCGTAAGGGACCATGACGTAGTCGGCTTGGCCG
>CAZYOX010000455.1:0-3219 GCA_964649285.1 uncultured Bryobacterales bacterium
GCCCCCGCCGGTACAACCTCCGGCTCCAGCGCGGCCGACCGTGACGATCTCGGCAGAGCCGAATTCGATCGAGAGAGGCAGCTCCGCGACCTTGCGCTGGAGTTCGAACAATGCGACCAGCGCGTCTCTGAACCAAGGTATTGGAACCGTTCCCGCAAGCGGTTCTCGTGAAATTTTCCCAACCAACGCGACCACCTACACGATTGAAGTGACAGGCCCGGGCGGTAACGCCACTGCGTCCGTCGAGGTGGCAGTTCGCGTTCCGCCTCCGCCGCCTCCGCCGCCTCCGGCGCGGGACGATTTCTCGACCGCACTGCGGCGCTCAGTAAACGACGCATACTTCGATTACGACAAGTACGACATCCGGGCCGATGCCCAGGGCGTACTTCGGTCGAACTCCAGTGCGTTGAAGGACCTGTTTGCAACGTACACGGACGGCAAAGTGCTGGTGGAAGGGCACTGCGACGAACGCGGGACGAACGAGTACAACCTGGCGCTGGGTGATCGACGAGCCACTGCCGCTCGCGACTTCCTGGTCAACCTGGGCGTCTCGGCGGCCAGATTGTCGACCGTCAGCTATGGCGAGGAGCGCCCACAGTGCACGACGGCAGACGAAGCGTGCTGGCAGCGCAATCGCCGCGCGCATTTCACTGTCGCCCCCTAGAAAGGCGCAGCGGCCGCTAGGACTCATTCCGGGGAAGCCCCATCGGGCTTCCCCGTTTTTCGTTGCCCGCCAGCCCGGCGCGCCGCTCACGGGCTATCCTTGTTAAGCTGAGTGTACATTTTGGAACGGCCTGCGGGGCTCTCCCGCAACCTGCTGGTCGTCTGAGACGTCCCTAAAAAGGGACTATTCCAGCTCTCGTCAAGAGGGAGACGTTACCGTGAAATCTGTACTGAGAACCTACCCTTCCGTTTTGGCCCTGATCGTGGCTCTGGGAGCGCCGGTGATGATGCCGGCCCAGTCCACTAAGGATCGCTTGCTGGAGATCCAACGGGACGTTGCGTTGCTACAAGGCGCGCTAATGGACTCCGATCGCGGGACCGGGCAAAAGATTGCGGCGCTGGAAGCGTTGATGAAGCAAAACCTCGATGCCATCACCAAGCTCAACCAGGCTCTGGCGGTAATCGAGAGCGCGGTGAACCGGCAGGGCGACCAGGTCGTCGGCCCGGTCGCCAATACGGCTGCCAAGGTCGATGCGATGTCGGCCCAATTCGGCGGCTTGCGTGACGCCGTCGAGGAGTCGAACGCCATGCTCACACGGCTCCAGCGCGAGGTCGAAGACATCAAGACCACCCTTACGACGCTGCCTCCCCCTGGTTCCTACGGCGGAACCGGAGGCGAGACCGGGGCTGCGCTGGGCGATGACTTCTTCGATCAGGCGCAGGCGGACTTCAATCGCGGCAACTACGACTTGGCGAAGGCTCAATTCGACGATTTCCTGCGGCTCTCGGGCGGCAGTTCGCGAGCGCCCGAGGCGCAGTACTACTTGGGCGCGATCGCCTACAACCAAGAGAACTATGACGAAGCGGTCAAGCAGTTTGACCTCGTTCTCGAGCGCTATCCGGTGGGATTGATCACAGCGGACGCCCTGTTCAAGAAGGCAATGGCCTTGAACAAGCTCGGCAAGGCGCCCGAAGCGACCAAGGAATTCCAAGCCGTGGTCGAGCGCTTCCCTAATTCCAGCGTGGCGCCCAACGCGCAAGGCATGCTCGACGAAATGGCCGCGGGCGGCGGCAAACCCTCTCCGATCCGCCGCTAGTAACCGGCAGCCAGTCCATCCGAGCGGGAGTCCGCGGCGCCGGTCCATCCGTCTTCGACAGCCAGAATATTCATCGCCCGGCCCATCGGCGGGCCCAAGCGGACGCGATGGCCCATCCCTTCTAAGATGCGAACGGTGTCAGGCGAAAAGCCCTTGGACTCCAACCGCAACTCATCCGGCATCCACTGATGGTGGAAGCGGGGCGCATCGGCGGCCTCCTGCGCGTCCATGCCGAAGTCGATGACATTGACGATGTTCTGCAACACGGTGGAAATGATTGTCGGCCCGCCCGGAGCGCCCGTAATGAGGTAAGGCTTACCTTTGCGAGCCACGATCGTGGGCGACATCGCCGAGAGCGGACGTTTGCCCGGCTCAATGCTGTTGGCCGGACTCTGTAGGACGCCGTACATATTCGGAACGCCGACCTTTGCCGTGAAATCGTCCATTTCATTGTTCATCAAAATGCCCGTGCCGGCGATGGTCACTCCGGAACCGAAAAGCCCATTGAGCGTGTAGGTGACGGCGACTGCATTGCCCTGCGCGTCGACGACGGAATAATGGGTCGTCTCGTAGCTCTCCCGCCAGGGGCCCAGGCCGGGGCCGACGGCCGTGCTGGTTGAGGCGCGGGCTGGGTCGAAGTCTGCGTATCGTGAACGAGCATAGTCCTTATCGAGCAACTTGGCCGCGGGCATCTGTACGAAGTCGGTATCCCCAAAGTAGGCCGCGCGGTCCGCGAAAAAGCGGCGCATCGCTTCGGCAATCTGGTGGATGGCGGCGGCGGAGCCCGAGCCAGCCGCGGCGAAGTTGGTCGGCTCCAGCATATTGAGCATCTGAATGACGCCGATGCCGCCGGAGCTTGGAGGCGGCGCGGAGAGGATCTCGTAACCGCGGTAGGAGCCCCGTACCGGTTCTCGTTCGACGGGCTTGTAATCATTCAGGTCGGTCATTGTGATCAGGCCGCCGTTGCGCTCCATGTCGCGGGCGATGAGTTCAGCGGTCATGCCGGCGTAGAACTCGTCTGGCCCGTTCTTGGCCAGCCTGGCGAGAGTCTTGGCCAGGTCTCGCTGACGCAGGATATCGTCGTAAGCAGGCGCCTTGCCCCCTTGCAGGAAGATGCGCTTGGACTCGTCGAACCGCGCTAGGCGTTCGCTGTCGGCGATCTCCTCGGCCAAGGAATAAGGCACCGCAAAACCTTCTTCCGCGAGTTCTTGGGCCGGCTCGACGAGGTCGCGCCATTTCTTTGAGCCGTACTTCTCGAGCGCCAGGCCCAGGCCGCGAACCGTTCCCGGAACGCCGGAGGCGCGATAGCCTGTGATGCTCTCGTCCGTGGGCTCGCCCTGGGCATCGAGGTACATATCGCGCGTTGCCGCCTGAGGGGCGCGCTCGCGAAAGTCGATAAACGTCGAGCGGCCGTCAGCGAAGCGGATCAGCATGAATCCGCCGCCGCCGATGTTGCCCG
>CAZYOX010000456.1:0-3215 GCA_964649285.1 uncultured Bryobacterales bacterium
GGTGCGAGAGTGGTTGAATCGGGCGGTCTCGAAAACCGTTGAACCTTTACGGGTTCCGTGGGTTCGAATCCCACCCTCACCGCCAGCTTGGTTGTTGGAAGTAAACGAGATTTTGCCGATTTCATCGCCCACATAGAACCTTTAACGCCGACCTTCCATTTTGTGGGCGCGCGAGAATCGCGACAAGGCTTCCGCCACGACACAACTGCGGAAATGCTCCCGAATATCCCAGAAAGCGACGTGGGGGGCGGGAAGTTCCTGGTGATCCAGCACTGCAGGTTATCGGATCAATGGGCTCTCCCAGACGCGCACGAGCAGCGCCTTGAGTTGGGCGAAGTCCTTGGAGCCAAGCTCGTCGATCCACTCGCGCTCGATTTCTCGGAGCAGGTCGTGGATTTTCGCGTAGGCGGCACGTCCGCGTTTGGTAAAGCGGATGATTCGGGCCCGACCCTCGTTCGGTACGCCAGATCGAGAGATATAACCGAGGGCTTCCAGGCTCCGCAATAGCTGATTCATGGCCTGTTTGCTCATGCCGGCGCGCTCAGCGAGGGTGGTGGGGCGAGCCCCATCGGGTCCCGGAAACTGCAGCACGGCCATATGCGGCAGAGTTAGCCCCTGAAAACCCGCAGCGTTGAGGTCCCGGATGAGGCGGCGTTGGATGGCCTGTCCTGGGACGCGAAGCAAAGCCCCAATGAGCATGTCCTCCGGTTTGATTGAGGTCGGCATCTTTCAGCTTGACATCGTTAGTAAATGGAGTTTACACTCCTCATGGTAAATTTAGTTTACCATGAGGAGTGCGCAATGAAACAACAGACTCCGGATCTCCACACCAATCCTTCCGACGAGACCATACGGTTGGGACCGCTGACCGTTCGCTTCCTGCTCACCGGAGGGAACTCGAATGGCAGCATTGCCGCATTTGAGGTCACGGTTCCGGGCGGGGAGCGACTAGCGGGGCCGGCCCACAGCCATGATCACTATGAAGAGACGATCTACGGCCTGGAAGGCGTGATGACTTGGACCGTGGACGGAAAGCCGATCGAAGTTGGGCCGGGGCAAACGCTCTGCATCCCTCGGGGGGCCATCCACCGTTTCGATAATTATCGAGACCTCGATGCGCGGGCGCTTTGCGTGGTTACGCCTGCGGCGATTGGGCCTCAATTTTTCCGCGAGGCCGCGGAGGTGATCGATGCGGCGGTTGGCGGTGCTCCAGACCGCGTAAGAATGGCGGAAATCATGCGCCGCCACGGCCTGACGCCGGCTCCCCCTGCGCCCCCTACACATAGTGCCTGAGATGGCGGTCAAGGCAGGTCCCTACGAGTTGGCATTCCGTCTGTCTCAATGAAAGTCGTGCGAAGGGACGCTGGCGTTGGCTGGTTGGGGAGATGGGCTAATGTCCACGGCCTTGACGGAGACGACGCCGCGTTGGTTTTGCAGGATGCCGCGGATCAACAGGTAGTTGTGGCTGAGGACCGTTACACGCAAGCGGGCGAACACCTTCGGCTTGAGGATAACGTTCACGATACCCGTTTCGTCTTCGAGGCTTAGGAAAACGAAACCTTTGGCCGTTTGCGGCTGCTGACGGCAGATCACCATGCCCGCCACCCGAACCGGGCTGCCGTCGGGCAGGTGTTTTGCTTGAGAGGCCGAGGTCACGCGCATTGCATCGAGTTGCTCGCGGCAGAAGCGCATGGGATGCGCGCCGATGGAGAAGCCTGTATTGGCGAAATCGGCTTGCAACCGCTCCATGGGATTCATGGGGAGCAAGGGCGATAGGATCTCCGGCGGCGCGGCGCTTTCCAGCAGGTCTTCCACGGGACGGAGCGCAAGCTCGGATTGCCACAGCGCGTCACGGCGATGGCGAGCTCCGATGGGATTGAGCGCTCCCAGATCAGCCAAAATCTTCAACTCTTCCTTCGCGATTTGCGGGATGCGGCGGCGCAAGTCGTCAATGCCGGCGAACGGCGCGCGAGAGCGTTCGGCAATGATCCTGTCTGTCGTCTCTCGTGAGAATCCCTTGACGTAGTTGAAGCCTAGCCGCACCGCGAGTTGTCCGTCACGTGTTTCAATCGAGCACGGCCATTCGGACCGCTCCACGTTTACGGGCAGGAAGTGCAGTCCGTGCCGTTGTGCGTCTTTCACCAGCGTAAGCGCGTCGTAGAACCCCATCGGCTGGTTGTTCAGCATTGCTGCCGTGAACGCGGCCAGATAGTGACACTTCAAATAAGCGCTGGCGTAGGCGAGAAGCGCGAAGCTGGCGGCGTGCGATTCGGGAAAGCCGTAGAGGGCAAAGGAAGTGATCGCCTTTACGATCGTGTCCTGCGTTTGGCCCACGATGCCTTTCTTGGTCATGCCTTCACGAAGGCGTTTCTCCACGACGACCATGCGCCGCTCAGAGCGTTTGAATCCCATTGCCCGCCGCAACTCTTCCGCTTCGCCGCCAGTGAAATCCGCGACGATCATGGCCATTCGCAGCAGTTGCTCTTGGAACAACGGGACGCCCAGAGTGCGTTCCAATACCGGCTCCAACAAAGGATGCAGACAGACAGGATCCTCTTCGCCTTCGCGTCGTCGCAAATACGGGTGCATCATGTTGCCGACGATGGGGCCGGGCCGGATAATGGCCACCTGCACGACGATGTCGTAGAAGTTCTTCGGCTTCATGCGCGGCAGACTCGACATCTGCGCCCGGCTTTCTACTTGGAAGACGCCGATCGTATCGACATTCTGGAGCGCGGCGTATACGGCGGGATCATCCGGCGGCAGATGCGCGAGGTCCACATCTTCGTCGTAGTGATCGCGGATCAGCGTAATCGAATCCCGCAGCACGGCCATCATTCCCAAGCCCAACAGGTCGACTTTGACGAGTCCTAGTTCGGCACAATCGTCCTTGTCCCATTGCACGACCACTCGTCCCGGCATAGTGGCCGGCTCGAGCGGCACGATCGAATCGAGTTGCCCCTGGCAGATCACCATGCCGCCCGAGTGCTGCCCCAGGTGCCGGGGCAGATCGAGAATCTGCTGAGAAAGCTTATGTAACTTCGCTACACGCTCGCTAGCTAGATCCAAGCCTGCCGCCTGCAACCGTCTCTCCTGATCGGATTGCCCGCCGTGACTGGGGTTGTCGATCTCCCAACCGCCTCGCGCCGCTAACTTGGAGACTCGCTCCAACAAGCTCTCCTCGAAGCCGAGCGCCTTACCTACATCGCGTAACG
>CAZYOX010000457.1:0-3200 GCA_964649285.1 uncultured Bryobacterales bacterium
GCGCTCAGTACCGACACCAATGAATTGAGCTGGCAGGTTGTAGACCAGTTTCCGAGTCCAACGCTGGTGATAGCGTCCGGCACGGCCACCGCTGGCACACCAGTTGATACCGGCACGATCACCGACTCGAACCTCAGCTCCGGTATCAATGACCGCGTGCTGGTCGTCACCGATGGTGCGGGAAACAGCGATACGCAGGCGTTCGAGATCGACCTGAGCGTTCATGTTAGCGTCTCATTCATTGCAGAGTCCACGTTCACCGCTCTCGCCACCATCGGCGGGCCGGTGGATGTGTCGCCGTCATTCATCGCCGAGTCGACGTTTACGGTCATCCCGACGGTGGTACAGGTGCAGCTTGTCGCGCCAGAGTTCCTGGCAGAGTCTGTGTTCACGGTCATTCCGACTGTTGTCCTGGTGCAATTGGTCGCGCCAGCGTTCACCGCCGAGAGCACGTTCGAGTCCGTGGCAAGCGTGCCGGTACGCATCAGCGTAGATTTCAGCGCCGAGAGTACCGCTGACGTTAGTGCGCACGCTACCGTCCACGTCAGCCCTGAATTTATCGCGGAGAGCACGTTCGTCGCTGCACCGTACACCGTCCGAATCAACCGAGGTTTGCGCGTACGCGCCGATTTCTCTGACCCTGATGGAGATCCCATCGGCGGGCCGGTGGTGGACATTCTGGAGGGTTCGTACTCCCTGGAGGTGGACGCCATCGGATCATTTGAGCTGTCAATGCCGGCACAGCATCCGATCACCTCACAACTAGTCAGCGGCACACAGGTCGACCTCTATTTCGAGGGTGAGGGGCACGTTTTCCGTGGCAAATTCGATACACCACAGATCAGCATCTCCGACGGGTTCGCTCGGCTCGACCTGAAGGATGCGAGCAGTGTTGCGCGCGAGCTGGTGTGGGCGAACACGCTCTACGGGCGCGCCTACAGCAACGTGCCTCTGCCTAACGCTGTCGCCGATCTGCTGACCGGAACGGGTTGGACTGGATCAGTTGATCCAACAGACGAGAATCTGACAGCTCAATACGAGGGCGCAACCATCTGGCAGGCGCTGGTGAATGCGGCAGAGCGGAACGGCTACCACATCCGAGAGAACCCACTGACGCGCACCATCGAGCTGGGAGAGTTCGGGACTGACAGCGGCCTGGTATTCCAGAACGTGACCTACGTTGAGCGCGACATGGGTGTGATACCGCTGACCGATTTGCGCATCACGGCCACTCAAAAAGAACTCTGGAATCGTGTGCTGCCTCGCGGCGGCGGTGAGGGCATCAATGCGCTTACCCTGAAACACAGCGACATGACGTCGCCGTACGAGATCAAAACCGCAACGGGCCCGGATGGCAGAGACTACTACTACATCGAAGATGAGGCGTCGATAGCTGCGCACGGCCTCAGAATCAAACCTATCGCGGCCAACGACATCACGCCGATCAGCAACAGCAACGCTGAGATTGTCCACGCTGCGAACTCGCTGTATAGGGTGGCTGCCGCCTGGTTGGGTTGGCACGCGGAGCCGCATACGACCTACGAGATTGAGATCGAGGGGCTGCGGCATTACGACAATGGCGTGGCGCTGTTCACGGTCGGCGACACCGCACGATTGATCTATCGAGGCCTGGCAACTGACGTCGACGGCGAGACTCGCGTCTGGGTCGACGTCGACGAGACGGTGTATATCCGCGCATTCGAGCGCCGCTTCTCGGTCGGCCAGACTAACCAGTGGCGGCTCACGATCGGCACATCCGACCAGGCTGATCCGACCGCGGAGAAAGTCGTCTCGGACGCGATCGCGAGCCTCTGGTCGATCAAAACAGCGAACCATCCGACGAACTATCGCGAGGTCCACGGTCCGTACGTCCAGAGTGTCGACGCCGACCACGATGCCGAATTCCTGGTGGAGTACGACAGCACTGTCACATACCTGCACCAGGCGCTGCTCCAGGTGCGCAAGCGTCCGGTCAAGTCGAACGTGAAGGGCGCGGCGAGCGGTGGCGGCGAGACGACCGAGTTTGCCGGCGTCCATGACCACGCGATCCAGGCCGACACGACGGTAAGCGGCGGTACGCCTACGTCACTGGGTGGGAGTCCTCACAGTCATAGCATCGCGTTCCACACGACCAACGATGAGTCATTCCACGATCACCAGTGGGCGGCCACGAATAACCTGCAACCCATGACGACGTGGAGCCACGAACAGCAATTCTTCACCAGTCTGGGCAACTCTATTACTGACTTTGGGTTCTTTGTCGGACGCAAGGGGACGAGTCATCAGACCGAGGCGCTAATTACCGCAGGAGGATCGAGCCACAGCCATACGATTGATACCGATACAACCGTGAGCGAGTCGAGTCACACGCATAACATCAGCCCGCATGACCACTCGATCAACGCTCGCACCACTGAGGCATCGATCAGTCACCGGCACGACTTGCCGCTCCACACCCATTCATTGATCTACGGCATCTTCGAGGGGCCGAGCGCGAACAATCCTAATTTCACGGTAAAGATCAACGGCACCGACTACACCAGCGAGCTCGATGGACCATTCGATGACGATTTCCAGGTGGACATCACCAAGTACCTGGTCGACGTTCAGGGCTTCGTGCTTCGACAGTCCAACAACGTGGTCATCGGCAGCGATGAGTTGTGTGACATCGAGGTGACAGTCCGAGGCTACACAACGGCGCATTCAGTAGTGCCAGTTTAAGGAAGGAAGATCTATGTACAGCGTAATTGAACGAATAGAGATGCTGAACGGGACCGGCGCGCTCATCCACGTCAATTGGTATGACGACGACCCAGATGTCGACCGTAGCGCGCGAACGTTCCTTAGCGACCAGGTGATCGTGCCAGTTCCAAATCTGGCGACGCTGACACCTGAGCTAATTCAAGAGGCCGTTACGAAACGGGCGAACGAACTCAGCGCGAAACGCGCGCCAGCGCAGGATGCTGTACCTGAGCACGTTCGCAACATGATCAAACGGGCGACTCCACACGGGCGAGTCGCACCAGCGAAGGGACGGTAACCGATGGCAGCGATGAGTGACTATCTGCGAACGGCACTGCTGAAGCATAGCCTCAGTCTGGAGGCGTACACGATGCCGGCAACGCTGTACGTGTGTGCAGCAACACAGGCGGTGGCGAGCAGCGATACCGGTTCCACGATTGTGGAACCCACCTATACGG
>CAZYOX010000458.1:0-3178 GCA_964649285.1 uncultured Bryobacterales bacterium
CATTGCGGATCGTCCGCACCCGGCCCATGGCCTCTTCAACACGCAGCAGCCTATCCAAGAGTTCGAAAGGTTCGAGAGGCGTTTCGACCACCGCAGCGCAGTTGAGAAACCAGTCTTGATCGACGTTTCCGACCGGCTCCGTGCGATAGACCGACGACACGCGCGAAACCAAGCAGATCTCACGCAAGCGAAAAATAGCCTCGCGCAGATTCTCTAGCGGGCGGCCGACGTTCGAGCCCAGCCCCAGCAGAACCTCATCCATGACGTTCGATCATCACCGCGGCATACGGGATTCCGCGGTGGGTCAGTGCACCCGGTTTTCTTACCTGGACTTTCACTGCTCGCACGGGATAGTTCGCTAGTAGGGCTTCCGCCGCCTCTTCGGCGATCGTCTCAATGAGCTTGCGAGGCCGGCGCGCCACTGTTTCCGCAAGCGTTTCGCACACCGCATCGTAGTCCACCGTTAGAGAAAAGTCGTCGGCTCTTCCGGCTGGCGAAAGGTCCAGTTCCAACTCCAGGTCGATCAGCACGTCCTGAGCGATGTCACGTTCCTCCTTCGGGACGCCCACGTGACAGGAGATTCGGAACTCGGGAATGACGATCTTGTCCACTAGTCCGCCTTGGCGATGCGTATGGCATCTACCACTTCAATCGCCCGCTTTACCGCGCGTACGTCGTGTACGCGAACGATCGCCGCTCCATGCAGGGCTCCGACGCAGCACGCGGCAATCGTCCCTTCCAGCCGTTCCTCAACGGGCAGTCGGCTGGCGAGACTGCCGAGAAACGATTTTCGGGACGGCCCGATCAGGATGGGCGCCTTCAACTCGCGGAATTCGTCGAGACGCTGCAGGAGTTGGAAATTTTGGCTCGCCGTCTTGCCGAATCCAATCCCTGGGTCAACGATGATCTCCTCGATTCCTTTGCTCCGAGCCGCTTCGATGCGCTCGGCGAGAAACGTGCGAATGTCGATCACGACATCGTCGTAGTCCACGTCTTGCTGCATGGTTTTTGGCGTCCCGCGCATGTGCATGATGACGGCTGCCGCGCCATGCTGCTTGATGATTTTCATCATGGCGCCGTCGCGCAGTCCGGTGATGTCGTTGACGATCGTCGCGCCGAGTTTCAGGCACTGGTCCGCCACGCCAGGCTTGTATGTGTCAATCGAGATCGGCACGGCAAACTCACTGGCGATCTTCTCAACCACCGGCGCTGCTCGGTCGAGCTCCTCCTGTTCCAGGACGGGATCTGAGCCCGGCCTCGTACTTTCAGCGCCCACATCTACAATGTCCGCGCCTTCGGCAATCAGTCGTCGCGCCTGAACGACAGCTTCATCGCTGGAAAGAAATCGGCCCCCGTCGGCAAAAGAATCCGGCGTGAGGTTAAGCACGCCCATAACGAGCGTGCGGCCGCGGCCAATCGGTAAGACCGGCATCAAAGTACCCGAAAAAACTCGACGGGCGCGAACGACGAAATGCGCCACTCGCCCGAAGAAAGCTGCGATAACGTCAACGCGACGTCTTGCCGCCGCGTCTCGACCTCGCCGGGTCCGCTGATCGGCGTGAGCTGCAAAAGCCAGTCCACCTGCGCGACCTTGCCCTCCGGCCCATCCGCTATCGAAACCACGTCTACCGATGAAGCCACTGTGCGCGCCTCAAGCAGGGCGGTCACCTTTCGCTGCAAATCAGAGAAGCCCTCAAAACTCCGCTTGTCGAAATAGCCCATGAAACGAGCCGCGTTCCCTGCCTGCAGGGCCCTGCTGGCGTCCAACAGCAAACGCCGCGGACCTTCATCTTCCTGGGCCTGCGCGGCAGACAGCCCGCCCAGAGCAGCGGCAAGCAAATGCCTGCGAGAAAGCACTACGTACGATACTCCGCGTTGATCTTGATATAGGCCTCGGTGAAGTCGCAAGTCCAAAAACGAGCCCGGCCCTTCCCTTTGCCTCGAATGCGAAAGCGCACCGAACACTCTGCGTGCTCCATCGAGAGTTGCACTTCGGACTCCACGAAGTCGGCCTTCAGGCCCCGTTCACAGACCTGGAAGCCGTTAAGCCAAATGTCCACCTTGCGAGGATTGAAGTCCACGTCGGTCTTGCCGGCCGCGGGTAAGATGCGGCCCCAATTGGGGTCGGCTCCGGCCAGCGCCGTCTTGACCAAGGGAGAGTTAGCGATCTCGCGGGCGATCTTCTTGGCGTCTTCATCGCTTGGAGCGCCCTCCACGTCAATCGTCACCAGCTTGGTCGCCCCTTCTCCGTCACGGACGATGGCGATCGCCAAGTCCTCGCACACTTGCTTCAAAGCCTGCTCGAATGTATCGCGATCCGCCTTCTTCGGATGAACGCCCGAAGCCCCGTTGGCCAACAAATAGAGGCTGTCGTTTGTCGAGGTATCGGAATCGACGGAAATCGAGTTGAATGTATCGTCAACGGCCGCCCGCAGCATGCGTTTGAGCGTGCTGGGCTTGAATGCCGCGTCCGTAAAAATGAATCCCAGCATCGTCGCCATGTTCGGCTGGATCATTCCCGAGCCCTTGGCCATACCGGCAATGCGTACCACGCCCTCGGCGGTCTCAAATTCGGCGAACGCCGTCTTGGGAACGGTGTCCGTGGTCATAATCGCTTGGGCGACCAGTTCGAAATTGTCGGGTGCGAGCTGAAGGCCAAGACTGGGTAAGGCTTTCTCTATCTTGGTTGCGTCCAGCGGCTCGCCGATGACGCCGGTCGAGGCGACCAGGGCCAACTCGCTCGGTATCTCTAGCAAGCTGCCGACAGCGCGGGCCGTCTTGCGGGCAACCTTATCGCCGTCCGGTGTGGCGCAGTTGGCATTGCCGGCATTGCAAATGATTGCCCGGGCGAGTCCGCCGCTCTTGTCCAGGTGCGCCGCCGAAAGGTTTACCGGCGCGGCACGCACAGTATTCTGCGTAAACACCGCCGCCGCGGCTGCGGGCGTCTCGGAGGTCATCAGGGCAAGGTCGATCTTCTCCTTCTTGCGAATGCCGGCATACGTTGCGGCAAAATTAAATCCTTTCGGAATCCTTTGATCCACGTTGCTGATCTCTCCTCTCCGCTATCCCGCCTGATCGCTGAGCGCTTCGCCGCTAACTGGCCGGTACCCGTTGACGAAATCTGCTGCGGCCATGGCCCGCTTGCCTTCCACCTGGACTTCCAGCGCTTCCAGCAACC
>CAZYOX010000459.1:0-3166 GCA_964649285.1 uncultured Bryobacterales bacterium
CGGTGACGGTGATCGTGTACTGCAGCGTGGTCGCGGCGGCGGCGAACACCCAGTAGCGGTTGTTCTGGCCGCCGCCGTTCAGCACCTTGACGAGCACCTCCCAGTTCGCCGGGCCGTAGAAGTAGAACAGCCCCGACTTGAACTGCGACCACTCGTATTCGAACAGGTTGAGCTGATCCTGCAGGATCAACTCAGCCTGTGCGACATAGTTCTCGTCAGCGAAAATCTTATAGTCGAAGGCCTTGGTGTCCGCCGGCAGCCCCTTGGTCCAAAAAGGCCCAATCTTGTCGGCGATTTCGCCGCCTAGCTCTGGCGGATGGGTGACCGGCATGGCCTGCTCTTCCGGATCGATGTTGATCGGCGAAACGTACATCTTCAGGTGCGGATGCACGCTCTTGATCAGAATGCGGGTGATCCCGGCAACGCTCGCTAAGCCGCCTGGAACGAGTTCAAAGCGGAGCTTGATCCAGTCGCTGAATTCGCCTTCTTGGAGAACAACCTGCTGGTCTTGGATATCGATGCGAACCACCGGTTCGGTGGAATCGACGTAAACCTGGAAAGGAATCCGGACGCGGCCGGGCGACGTCGTATTCATGCTGTTGGGCGGTCCCAAGACTTCGGCATCCACACGCCCGGAATTAACGCGGACATGCACGAACTCCTCGGATGTCAGATTGGGAATTGATTCGTCCGGATCGCTCGTGTAATAGCAAAAAACGCCGAAAGAGTCGACGACATCGGGCGTTCCCATCCCGGCGACGGCGCGCGTAGCCGTTTCATCGATTGGGAAGTTCGTCGGGATTTTCATCACCGTGGCTGGAATGCCGGCTTCGGTCAGATAGGCCCAAAAAGGCTTACCGTCACGCAGACACTCGACCTCTTCGCCGCCGAACGGAATCTGGTAGTCGCCGAGCTTGATGGAACTGCCGCCAGTACTGGGCTTCCAAATAGCGAAGAACGGCGCATACGTCAGCGGATCGCGCGCGATGAAGTCCGGGATGCCGTGACCGCCTGGGGTCATCCCGGTGATAAAGCTGCTCCACGCAACCGGGCTCAGCGCCGGCATGGTGGTCTGCAGAGGCTTAAAGGCGCCCATCTGAGCTAACTTCTTGAAGTTCGGCGCGCGGCCCTGATCCATCAGCGCCTGGATGATCTTGGGCTCCATGCCGTCGAGGCCAAGAACGACTACCTTCTTGCCGTTGGGATCACCCACCAACTTGCCGCCGCAACCGGTCATGGCAGCGGCGGCGACAGTTCGGCAGAAGTCGCGGCGCGATGATTTCATGATCGTTCTCCATTATGGGCCAACAGCTTCGGCGGTGCTGGAGAGCTCGTATAGCGAAAAAGGCCCGCCGATGATCGGACGGGCCCGATGGGATGGTGAAACCAGTGATTCTCGCTTATGCCGGCGTGACGTGTCCGGCGTTGCGTCTCATCGGCTTAAGCGCAAAATAGCCTTTAGCCAGGCTCGGCTTGATGCGGATGGCGCGCTCGAACCGAGTCACCGCCTCGTCCGGCTCACCCAACGCCTGCAAGGCGACGGCCAGGTTGAGATGGGCTTCAGCAAGCTGCGGATCAAGTTCCGCCGCTTTCCGGTAGTAAGCGGCCGCCTCTTCGTGACGTCCGGCCTTCTGCTCGAGCAGTCCGGCGTTGTAAGCCACCTCGGCCGAGTCCGACTTGATCGCCGTGAGCCTCGCGTAAACCTGGCGAGCGGCATTGAAGTCCTCTTGGGCGACCAGGGCCGATGCCAGACCGAGCAGCGCTTCGGGTTCGTCGGCGGATTGCTTGAGGACCAGTTCGAAAGACATGACGGCGGCCGCATAGTCCTTCATATGCAGTTGAGCAATGCCCATATTCAGAGATACCTCTGGCCAGTCTGGGCGGTACTTGAGGCAGCGCTCGTAAAGCATGGCAGCCTGCTGAAACTGTCTGTTCTTGTGCAGGGTTGCGCCTAGACGAAACAACGGCTCCGGCGAACTCGTCGCTTCGGCGACCTTGTCGTAGTAGCCGACCGCCTGCTCCCAGTTCTGGTTGCGCTCGTGCATCACTGCGAGGCTATAGAGCGCCGGGAGCGAATCCGAATCGAAGCTCAACACGCGCTCGTAGAGTTTCTGCGCATCATCGATGTCGCCCTGCTCTTGGCAACAGGCGGCGAGGTTCAGGTGCGCCTCGATCGAATCGGCCTTAATCTCAACCGCTCGCTTGTAGGCTCTGCGCGCTTCGTCGAAATCTCTTTGCTTTTGGCTCAATAGACCTAGGTTGTACCAGCCTTCGAACGAGTCGCCTTCGAGAGCGGTGAAGCGACGGTAGTGTTCCCGTGCGGCCTCAAACTTCTCTTGGCGGTAGCTAATGTAAGCCAGGCCTTCATGTGCTCGCGGATTGTCTTCTTCGATGGCGACAAGCTTCCGGAAGCACTTCTCGGCGGCCTCGAAAGCGCTGTTCTTGGTGTGCAGACCGGCTAGATTCGTCAGCGCCTCCGCCGAGTCGCCATTCTGCTCCAAAGCCGCGATGTAGTACCGAACGGCATCGTCGGTCTGCTCCCCGATCTGGAAGGCGACGCCGAGGCCGAACAACGCAGTGAACGAGTCCGGCTCCAACTCCAAGTACTTGAAGTAGGCGTCTTGCGCCGCCCTGGAATCGTTGAGCTTAAGGCAACAACCCCCGAGACCCAAATAGGCTTCAGTCAACTCGGGAGAGTTCTCAACGGCGTTCTCGAAGGCAGTACGAGCGTTCTCGTACCGGCCCACCGCCTCGAGCGCTAGTCCGTAGTTGAAATGGGCCGCCCCGTTGCGATCATCGATTTGCAAGAGCCGGTCATAGGCATCGACGGCGCGATCGTAGTCCTTTTGTTCGAGATGGATCTGCGCCGCTGCGGTGCAGATTTCCCCTTCGTCGCCGCCCGCTTCTTGGGCTCGCCCCAATTCAGCAAGGGCCTCCTCGAATTCTCCGCGGAGGTAGTGACCCACCGCCGCCGCGTAGTGATCGTCGCCGATGCCTTCGTCATCAAGCGGACCGGACAACGGTTCCCTTAAAGCGTCGAGCAACTCTGCGTCGTCCACATTCACGCGTGGCGATGCAACGCTGCCGGGCTTTTCCGATTCGCTGCGGTCTATAAAATTTAGGTCGCCTAGGATCTTCATCTCACAGCTTCCTTCTCTTCCCCGAA
>CAZYOX010000460.1:0-3160 GCA_964649285.1 uncultured Bryobacterales bacterium
CGGCGTGGCAATTTTGGATGAAGGCAATCGGATGAGCGAGAAGAGTTGGGCTTCGCTGGCGCCGCTGCTCGATACCCGGCGCTACGTCGAGTCGATTGTCGCCGGCATCAAGATTCATGCGCATCCCGATTTCCGCATGGTTGCGACGATGAACGACGACTCCTCCACGTTTGAGCTGCCGGAATACATTCATTCACGCTTGCAGCCGCAGATCCTTGTCGATTTCCCCGAGGCTGAGGAAGAGAAGGCCATTCTCAAGGAAAACCTGCCGTTCGCCGACGATGCCGTGCTCGACTACGTCGTACGGTTCTTGCAGCAGGCTCACCGCGTGGACGAAAGCTACTCGGCGCGAGACGGCATCAATATCGCACGCTTCGCCCTGAAGCTGCTCGGAGCCGGCGGCACAGACCAGTCGGCTGCTCTGCGAAGCTCTATCATTCAGACCCTTGGCTCGGAAGCCTTGCGTTATGTTCCTGCCTGACGTCGCGCGACTCACTCGCATCCGCATTTACCCGATCAAGTCGTTGGACGGCCTCGACTTGGATCGCGTCTCGTTGCGAGGTCTCGGGGGCCTGGTAGGCGACCGCGAATACCGGATCGTCGACGAACTCGGCCGGGTGATGAATGGCAAGAGGGCGGGCGAAACGATCATCCGCATCCGCGCCAGATTCGGATCCAAGGGGCGCGTGGTGAACTTGGAAAAAGAGGACAGCGACGGACGCTTCTGGCTTCCTGACGACTTGAGCGAATTGGGCTTCTGGCTAGGCACGCCGTTTGGAGAGGCGGTCCGCGTCGAGAGAAATACGACGACGGGCTTTCCCGACGATACGGATGCCTCGGGACCCACGATCATCAGCCGTGCCACGCTGCTCGCAGCGGCTTCTTGGTTCCTATGGGACGAAGAGGAAGCTCGCAGGCGGTTTCGAGCCAATCTAGAAGTGGACGGCGTGCCCGCGTTTTGGGAAGACGGCCTCTTCGGAGAAAAAGGCGAGCAGCGGACGGTGAAGATCGGCGACGCGGTGATTGAGGCGGTGAATCCGTGCGCGCGTTGCACGGTTCCCAGTCGGGATTCCGACACCGGCCGTATCGAAGACCCGGCCTTTGCCAAGAACTTCGCCCAGCGCCGCCGCGAGAATTTCCCGAGTTGGGCGCGAGCTTCACGCTTTGATCATTTCTACCGGCTGGCGGTGAACACGCGTGTTCCAGCATCGCAAGCTGGGCGCACGATCGCGGTCGGCGACATCGTCGAACTGGCACAATGAGACGAGCTGATGTCTTCCACGACCGATCAACCGACTAAGAATCTGACTGTTCTGGAACAGATCATTGTTCGCAAGCGTGCCGAATTGGTGGCGGACCGGGCGTTGATCAAGGAAGCCGACTTGGAGCGGCGCAAGAGGCCGTCCCGGCGCGGGTTCCGGCAGGCCTTGCAGAAGAAGACGCCGGCGATCATCTCGGAAATCAAGAAGGCGTCTCCTTCGGCCGGCGTGATCTCGGAGAATTTCAAGCCGGCAGAAATCGCCCGAGACTATGAACGAGCCGGCGCTGCTTGCCTCTCGGTGCTGACGGATAAACAGTTCTTTCAGGGGTCGTTGGACGACTTAACCGAGGCGCGCGCCTCGTGCGGTCTTCCCGTGCTGCGCAAAGACTTCACGCTTGACCGCTATCATCTGCTGCAAGCCTCGGCCGCTGGAGCGGATTGCGTTCTGTTGATCGTGGCCGCGCTGACGGACCAAGAACTCCGGGACTTGCTGGCGCAGGCTGCTGAGTTCGAGTTAGACGTCCTGGTGGAAGTACACAACGAAGAGGAATTGGAGCGGGCGCTTGCGGCCGACGTCAATTTGATCGGCGTGAACAACCGCAACTTAAAAACGCTCCAAGTTGACCTCGAAACTTCGATACGCCTTGCTCCGTTGATTCCAGATCACATCGTGCGGGTGAGCGAGAGCGGCATTCGCACGGCTGACGACATCAAGCGTTTGCGCACTGCCGGCTACTCGGCTTTTTTGATCGGCGAAAGCCTAATGAAGCAGGCGGACCCAGGCGGCGCCCTGGCTAAGTTGTTGCGGGCTTGACGATGCCCGAGATCATCAAGGTTTGCGGCATTGTTGAGCCGGCGGACGCTTTGGCCGCGGTAGAGGCGGGGGCGACCGCAATCGGCATGGTGTTTTACTCGGCGAGTCCGCGCTATGCCCGCCTCGACCAAGCGGCGATGGTTTCGGCCGTCGTTTCATCGAGAGCGCTGAAGGTCGGCGTGTTCGTCAACGAAACCCCCGAGCGAATCTGCGCCGTGGTAGAGGCCGCGCGTCTCGACGTCGTCCAGCTGCATGGGGACGAGCGGCCCAGCGATATTGCCAAACTGCAAGGACTGCGCATCTGGAAGGCACTGCCGGTAGGCGCCGGTTTCGATGCCGCGCGGATGGACGACTATGACTGCGAGGCAATCTTATTGGATACGGCGACAGCTAACGCCTATGGCGGTTCTGGCCGAACCTTTTCGTGGCGAGAAGCTATTGAGGCAAATGGAAACCGCCGAATTATTGTGGCAGGGGGTCTAGGCCCCGACAATGTCGCGGATGCAATACGAACCCTGAGGCCTTGGGGCGTAGACGCCAGTTCGCGGCTGGAATCAAGTCCCGGCCGCAAGGACGCAGAGAGGGTCGAAGCCTTCGTACGGGCCGCCCTGAGTGTGGGCTGAGTTAGAATTTCCGCAATGACGCGCCCTGTCATCGTCTTATTGATTGCGCTGTCGCTCGCCTTGCCGTCTTGCACAAACAGCGCGAGCCAGACCGCTCGATCGGCTAACTTGCCGAATATTCTTTTGATCGTCGCGGATGATCTTGGGTACGGCGACTTAGGCTCGTACGGTCAAAAGGAAATTCGTACGCCAGAGCTCGACCGGTTGACTAACCAGGGCGTCCGCTTTACGAATTTCTACGCGGGAAGCACCGTGTGTGCGCCTTCGCGTGCGGCCTTGATGACGGGCCAACACACTGGCCACACGCCCATTCGCGGCAACAGCCGGCAGCCGCTGCCTGCGGCCTCGGTGACCATGGCCGAGGTCCTACGAGACGCGGGATATCGTACGGCCCTCATCGGCAAATGGGGTCTCGGGGACCCGGGCTCCGAGGGCGAACCGAATCGCCAAGGATTCAAATAC
>CAZYOX010000461.1:0-3132 GCA_964649285.1 uncultured Bryobacterales bacterium
AAATTCGCTGGCAGAGGGGATGGTCTAAGGGCGTCTCGTCAAGACCAGGCAGATCTTTGTGAAGCTTGACGCAGTGGACGATGTGTTCCGGCATTCTCTTCTGTGAACTCCAAACCTTCTATTCTAGACGTGCTAGAGCCGGTTGCCGGTGAAGCCGCCGTCGACGTAGATCTCCGTACCGGTGGTGAAGCTGCCGGCAACGCGGGAACAGAGCAACAACACGGCGCCGATCAACTCGTGCGGTTCGCCGAAGCGGTTCATCGGCGTCTGGACCATGATTTTGGCGACGCGTTCCTTGTCGAGGATCTTGCGATTCTGCTCGGCGGGGAAGAAGCCAGGGCAGAGCGAATTGACGCGCACGCCTTTCTCGCCGTATTCGCGGGCGACGTTCTTGGTGTAGTTGACGACCGCAGCCTTGGACGCAGAGTAGGCGAAGACACGCGACAAAGGCAGGTGGGATGTGACGCTGCCGATATTCAAGATGGATCCGCCGCCTTCTTGTTGCGACATCATGGGCGCGAAAGCCTGGCAGCCGAGGTGGGTGGCGGTCACGTTGGTCGTCATGACGCGGTCCCAGTCGTCGTCGCTGATCTCGGCGAAGGGCACGGCGGAGTTGACGCCGGCACAGTTGACGAGGATGTCGACGCGCTTGCGGGAGGCGACAACCTTATCGCGCAGCTCGGTGATGGAGGCGCGTGAGGTGACGTCGACTTGGATGAACTCGGCGCTGCCGCCGTTGTCGCGGATGATCTTGGCTCGCTCTTCGCCGCGCTCTTTGGAACGGCCGGCGACGACGACATGGGCTCCGGCGGCGGCGAGGCCATCGCAGATGGCGCCGCCGAGGACGCCGGTGCCGCCGATAACGATTGCGGTTTGGCCATCGAGGCCGAATAGATGATGAAGGTACTGCGCTGACGTCATAAGGTGTCAATTGTCGCACGCTAGCGGGTAAGATTTCGTCGCGGCCGGAGTCGACGCCGATGGGCCTTGCGGAGCGGGTAGTCACGATCGCCGCCGTCTGACGAGATCCCCTCCTGATGCTAGACTCGCTGTGCGCCTTAAGAGCGTCGGAGCGCACGTCTCATGAACAGATTTGCCGGCCTCTTTTCCTTTGGCAAGACCAGATCCGCGGCGCCTGAAGAGCCAGAGGAGTCCGCAGAGCCGGAACTAAGCGAATACGAAAGGAAACTGAAGAGCGAGCGAGAACATTTTGCGGGCGTGGAGAACATCCACGATTTACCGCCGATTTTCCATTACTGGTCGAATACGTACGTGAAGCCGTTGCTCGAGGAAGTCGGCGTCACGCATGAGGAAGAGTTTTTCGCAAAGTATCTTGCGCTGGCCGCGAAAACCTGCCCGGACGAAACACCCGCGTTTCTCAGTATCGGAGCCGGGAACGGAGAGATAGAAATCCGGCTCGCGAACCGGCTGCGAAAGGCAGGCGTTTCGCGGTTCGTGATCGAATGCCTTGACCTCAACCCTGTTCTGCTGCAGCGTGGGCGCGACCAGGCGCGGAAGGCCGGACTGGCGGACCATCTGGTCTTTGTGGAGGCCGACTTCAATACGTGGAAAGGCGCCAAACAGTATGCAGCGGTGATTGCCAACCAGGCGCTCCACCACGTCCTCGAACTGGAGCACCTCTTTGACCAAGTCAAGGAAGCCTTACGGCCGAACGGTTGCTTCATCGCTAGCGACATGATCGGAAGAAACGGTCACCAGCGATGGCCGGAGGCGCTGGAAGAAGTGCAGCGGTTTTGGGTTGATCTGCCCACGGAATACCGGTGGAACGTGGCACTGTGCAGGCACGAAGAAGAGTTTATGAACTACGACTGCTCCGCGGACGCATTCGAGGGAATACGCTCTCAAGACGTGCTGCCCCTTTTGCTCGACCGTTTCGATTTCCACGTCTTCATCGCCTTTGGGAACGTCATCAACCCTTTCGTGGATCGCTCAATTGGTTACAGCTTTGACATAGAGCGAGAGTGGGATCGTGAGTTCATCGATCGAGTCCACGCTTTTGATGAGAAGGCGATTCTCGGCGGGAATCTAACGCCAACTCAGATGTTCGCGGTCATGACGCCGGAGCCATGTTCCGAGCGCCACTATTCGCGAGGGCTTAGCCCGCAGAGCTGCGTGCGTGATGAGAGCAAGGTGGGATTTCCTCTGGTGGTTGCGTCCGCGTCTCACTTGGCGAGCGGCGTTGCCGGCGCGGAGCATGTCGAGCGGCTTTCGGCGGAGCGCGGCAGACCTCCTTACGATTGGTCGCTCACGGCTGGGGCTCTTCCTCCTGGGTTGCATCTCGATCGCAGCGGCGTTGTCTCGGGACGGCCATCGGCGCCGGGAATTTCGACATTCACGACGCAGGTAGCCGATAGCAACGGCAAGACGGAGAAGGCGGACTTCGTTCTACGGATCGATCCGGCTGCCGAGACGGTTCTCGCGTTGCCGCATATCACCTGCGGTGGCGGATGGAAGTCGCGTCTGCACTTGGTAAACCCTTCGCCGTCGCGGCTGAACATCTCGGTTGATCTGCGGACGGACGACGGGCAGCCACGGACGCTTCCTTTGCAAGTGAACTCAGCGGCGGGATCGCGATCGCTTGAGGCGCACCACATCAGCGCGACAGCGGAGCCCTATTCGGAGCTCGTTGTGGAAACGATGCGGGAGGACGGCGCCGAAACGCCCGGTTGGGCTGAGGTTCGCTGTTCGGGACCCCTTATGGGCCATGCCGCGTTCGACTATCGAGAGTCCGCCGATGTGACGATCGGTCTCCGCTCCGACTTTCCGGGCGCGTTCCTGTTTCGCTATGACAACACGGAGAGCTGCAAGGTAGGAGTGGCGCTGGCGAACGCAGATCATGCGTCCTCGGCGACTGTTTTGGCGAAGGTTTGGAATGAGTCGTGGGCTCCGCTTGCCGCCGAGGAGATTGCACTGCCGGCGAGCGGCCACGCCTCGTTCTTGCTGGCGGAAAAGTTCCCGCTTGCCGCCAATCGCCGAGGGACGATCGAGTTGCGCGTCGTTTCGGGGGTGCGTGTGAGTGCGCTGGCCTTTCGGTTTGACGCGGAAGGCCAGTTCTTCGCCATTCCGGTCATGTCGCGACCTGCCGCGCAGCAGTCCTGAAGACTACAAGGG
>CAZYOX010000462.1:0-3113 GCA_964649285.1 uncultured Bryobacterales bacterium
TAGGGCTGCATCGCATCGATGGCCTGGCGCACTTTCGGCGCTGCGGGCTTAGTCATGGAGACGCACCTCCACGGAGCGGGCGTGAGCTTCCAACCCCTCAGCGCGAGCGAGCCGGGTAATCGACGGCGCGAGGCGGCGCAGTCCGGCCGGCGTCAATTCTTGGACGGAGATGATCTTGACGTAGTCGAGGATCGACAGCCCTCCGCGTAGCGCTGCTGTGCCGCCTGTCGGCAGCACATGGTTCGGTCCGGAGGCGTAATCGCCCGCGGCTTCGGGACTCCAGGCGCCAACGAAGACGCTGCCGGCATTCTCGACGTGAGGAAGCAGGTCGGCGCTGGAGATAGAGAGGTGCTCCGGAGCGAACCGATTCGAGATAGCGCAGGCTTCTGTGAGCGAGTTGCAGACCACGACCGCACTGTTGCGTTCGACCGCCTCGCGCGCGATGGCGGAAGTCGGCAAGTTGCCGAGCTGCGTCTCGACTTCTTCAACGACGCGTTCGGCGTGCTCACGGGAAGTGGTGAGCAGGATGGACGCGGCATCGACATCATGCTCGGCTTGGGCTAGGATATCGGCGGCCAAGTGGCGCGGGTCGCCGTCATCGGAGATCAGCAAAATCTCGGTTGGTCCGGCGACGAAGTCGATGCCCGTCTCGCCAGCAAGAATCTTCTTCGCCGCGGCGACATAGATATTGCCGGGTCCGACGATGCGCTGGGCCTTAGGAACGGTATCGGTGCCGAAAGCGAAGGCGGCGATGGCCTGAGCGCCGCCCATCTGGAAGAAGTTGTCCACGTTGAGGATGCCGGCTACGCCCAACGTTGCCGGGCTCAAGGCGGGCGAGCAGGCGGAGACCGTCTTGACGCCGGCTTCTTGAGCGGGGATCACCGTCATCATCAGCGTCGACGGCAGCGGATAACGGCCGCCGGGGATATACGCCCCGATCGACTCAAGCGGCCGGACGATCTGCCCCAGGCGGATGCCGCCGCTGACCTCTTCCGACCACTCTTTGGGAAGTTGCCGCTTTGCATACGCCCGAATCTGTTTGCCGGCGAGGTCGACTGCTTCGCGCAACGAAGCGTCGATCGCCGCGGCGGCTTGGCGCAAGCGCTCCGGCGCCACGCGAACGCTATCGCCTTCGAGGCCGTCGAACTTGCGGGCATACTCAACCAGAGCGGCGTCTCCGCGTTCGCGTACAGATTCAAGAATAGGCGCGACGACGGCCTCGGCTTCGCCCATCCGCACCGAGCGGCGCGAGAAGAGAGCTTCAATGTCAGCCTTATCGTTACTGCGGAGAATCTTCAGCATGGCGGTACCTGAGGGAAGGCCAGAGCCTTGGCAACACTACTTCTGATAGACCGCCTTCGGATCGTATGTGGGTTTTTCGGACTCCTGCCAGACGCCATCCGTCAGACGGCGATAAAAGCAGCTCCGGTAGCCATTATGACAAACCCCTGGTCCAAGGGATTCAGCCTGGATCAGCAAGGTATCCTGATCGCAGTCGGTCTGAATTTCCTTTACGGCGAGGTAGTGTCCCGAGCTGCCGCCCTTGGTCCAGAGCTCGTTGCGTGAACGGCTCCAGAAGGTGACCTTGCCGGTTTCTACGGTCTTCTTCCAGGCGGCTTCATTCATAAAGCCGACCATCAGCACGCGCTGATCTCCTGCGTCTTGCACGACGACGGGGATTAGCCCGTCGGTCTTTTGAAAATCGAGTTCCATCTTGTGTCGCCTTCTTGCCCAAAAACAAAAAACCCGCACGGCTCAGGCCGGCGGGTGATTCTTCTAAAGATTCGATTGCTCTAGTTGCTTTCGCGCACAGCCCGTCCAGCCCTCTACGAGAGAGTATGATGCGGGCGGTGATGCGCTTTCAAAAGCATCAAGTCGAAGTATAGTTCGCGCGCGGCCGCATCCGCAAGGCGGAACGATTCAGCGTTCCACGCCAGCGAAGTGAATGGCATTAAAAAGCAGCTTGAACGTATTGTCAGGCTGAGCGCGGAATTGCGGCCGAAAGCCGATGAGCACGATGCTGCCTTGTTTGTAGCGGACTCGCGCGGCGGCGACATGGCCCGCCAACCGTTGTTCGCCGCGCAACCATCCGCTCGCTAGCAAATCCGTCGCGGGATAACGCGCCGCGACGGTGAGATCGGCGTCAGAGGTTTGAGGAGAGAACTCAAGAGCCGCGTCATTGTCGAAAACAGCGATCGCCTCGGATCGCATGCCGAACGCCAGCGGCTGCTCATTGTCGACTTCGATTCGCAGAAAGCTGCCCGGAGCGGAGAATTCGCCGGGCGGCAGACCCTCCAATGCATCCTTCAAAGGCAAGTTGAACGTCTTACGGGCGAATTCGACCGCGTCTCCCCAAACGACAAGCGTCCCGCCGCCGGCGACGAACTGTTCGAGCGCCGCTCTTCCCCTGGCGCCTAGGCCGCCGCGAAACTCGGCGGGCGTGGACAACCGAAAGTTACCCACGACCAGCCGGCTGTCATTGCGGTCGCCTGGGAGCAAAATGACGTCCCATTTGTCGCGTAGGGCGCCCGCCCGAATGTCGCTGTCTAATAATACGGCGAACGGAAACTCGTAACGCTCGAGCAGCCACCGAGTCCAGCCCTCGTCGATCGAGGCTGTCCACGGACGGTAGAGCGCCGTGCGCGGAGTTTTTAAAGCGACTGCTGGGCCGGCGGGCTTTTCAGTCAAGCCATGGAGCTTGAGCCCGAGGCCTCGCGCAAGCTCCTCCACGCGGATCGCGTCGATGTCGGATATCCAAACCGAACCTGCGGCATGCCTCTTGTTTTCTACGAGCGTTTCCTCCGTCAGCACGGAAGGGCGCAGGCCGGTCTGGAGCAGCCGATTCAGTAAGATGGAAAGCGAGTTGGGCTCTGGATCCACCAGAAAGCCTTTCGCGGCGTTGGCGTTGAAGACCTCGCTTCGGGGCCGGGGGATCTCCGCTAGCCTTTCGGATTCCAAGTCGAACGGCGCGTCTACTCTCAAGGTTTCCACGCCCATCTGCAGCGGCAGGCTCCAGGCCGTCAAGTCGTAGGGTTGCTCGCCGATCTTGCCCGAAGGCATTAAGGCCGGGTCTGGATGCACTTGCGGCTCCAGCAAGTCTTTGGCGTAGGCGC
>CAZYOX010000463.1:0-3088 GCA_964649285.1 uncultured Bryobacterales bacterium
CTATGTCAATCTTCAAGCTGGACAGGTGTATTACGCGTTTGATCGCGAAAGGAACGTTGGAGATTGGCAAAGGGACTCAACGGAACCGTTGATTTGGTCGTGGGACTTCAACGTGAACCCGATGGCCTCGGTGATTGCGCAGCGGCGCGGCGATTCTATCTACGTGCTAGACGAGATTTACCTGACGACGTCATCGACGCCGGAGGTATGCGAGGAATTTGTCAGGCGATATGGCGAACACCGCGGCGGCGTAAAGGTATATGGCGATGCGAGCGGAGAACAGAGACATTCGGTGAGCCGGTTTTCAGATTTTGAGCTGATTCGGCAGTTCTTGAATCACAACAAACATCTGAATGGAGCTGCAAGAACGAGACGGTCAAATCCTCCTGTGAGAGATCGGATCAACTTGGTAAACGCCTCGCTGCAGAGCGCAGACGGCAGTTCACGCTTGTTTGTGAACCGCCAGTGCAGGCGAGTGATACGAGATTTGGAACAGGTGTCCTACAAGCCGGACAGCGGCGTGGTGGACAAGGACAGCGAACCGAACTTGACGCACTTGTCGGATGCGCTGGGATATCTGCTTTGGCAAGAGATGCGCACGAGCAATAGGGTAGGCGAGAGAGGGCAGCGGCTGCTTTAGCGAGTCGGCGGAGGAAGAGTGATTGAAGCGTTAAATACGGAACACGGCCGCTATCGGGACCGCAAAGACATGTGGCGCCGGTATTGGGACTTTTACGCCGGCGGCGAACAGATGCGCAGGAACGCGGGGCAGTATCTGACGCGGCGTCAGAAGGAACCGAATGACGTCTATGCGGAAAGATTAGGGAGAGTTTTCTACGAGAACTACCTGGGTTCTTGCGTGGACTGGTATGCAGCCGCGTTGTTTCGAGCGGAACCTCAGATCGCGGTGGAGACGGCGGATTCGAAGACGCGTAAGTTCTACGCGCAGTTCATTGAGGACTGCGATTGCCGCGGGACGACGTTGATGTCGACGGCGCGTAAGACTTTCGTCGAGACGATGGTCTATGGCGAGAGCCACCTGCTGATTGACTTCCCCAGGGTAGAGGCCGAAGCGCAAACGCGGGCGGAAGAGGATGCTTGGGGCAAGTCGAGAGCCTACTTGGCGCCGTTCTCGCCATTGGACTTGATCAATTGGAAGGCGGATCCGCACGGCGCGCTCGAATGGGCGGTGATCAAGTCGGAAGAGACCTATCAGGCGGCATTCGACGATCCGAAGATGATCACCGAAGATCGATGGCTCTACTACGACAGGGAAGTCTACCGAAGCTATCGACGGCGACGCGGCGGAGTTCAGGGCGGATTGGCGGTAGGCGACGGCGTGGAGCTGGTGAGCGAGGGGCGGCACGCATTGGCGGGAGCGGGGCGCGCGCCCATCGTCAAGATGAGCCTGTCGGACGGGTTGTGGCTGGTGAATAAGGCCGCGATGCTGGCGGAAGAGCATTTCAACAAGTCGAATGCGTTGGGCTGGGCTCTGCATATGGGCCTGTTCGCGATGCCGGTGATCTACTCGGAGCGCGAATGGCAGCAAGTGGTGGGCGAGGCCTATTATTTGCAGCTCGGGCCGGAAGACAAATTCGGATGGACCGAGCCGGAGGGCCAGGTCTTCGAAATCGCCGCCGACAATTTGGAACGACTGAAGGACGAGATCTACCGCGTCTGCTACTTGATGAATCAAGCGGCGGGACGTGAGGTCAAAAATCTAGGACAGTCGGGATTGAGCAAAGAGCGAGACTTTGCCGTGACGCAGGAAGTGTTGCGCAGCTACGGGTCAACGGTCAGGACCTTCTTGCGGCAGACGTTGGAACTGGTGGCGCAAGCGCGTCAAGATGACGTGAAGTTTGAGATTACCGGGATGGATCAGTTCGACGCGACGGATTTCAGCGACGAGTTAGCAGCGGCGATCGGTTTGCGAGAGGCGGGCATCCACTCGCAGCGGCTCAGCAAGGAAGTGCAGAAGCGCATCGCATTGAAATATCTCGAAGGGGCCACGCAAGAAACGAAGAACGCAGTCGTCCAGGAAATCGAACGCGGATTGCCGGCCTAGCGGCAGCGGCATTCCGGCGGGTATACAGGCGCTCTGGAAGGAGCGCCTTTTTTCATTTGAAGGAGGGGCGATGGAGGAGGAGTTGAGCGGCATGGATGGGAACCACGGCGACGTGGAATCGCGCTATCGGCAGGAGTTGGCTCGAGAGCGGGCGATGCGTGAGCGGCTGGAGAGACAGCTGAATGAGATCGCAACCGAGAATCGCCGGCGCCGTGAGGAAGCGGAAGAGGCCGAGCGAGTGAATGTGATCCGCGAAGGGTTGGAAGAACGCGGAGTGAAGAAGACGCGGCTGGCTCTGCGGCTGGTGAAGGACGACGTCAAGCGCGGCGATGATGGCCGGCTGTACGGAGAGGCGGACGGCCGGCGAATGCCGCTAGAGGATTACCTCGATATGTTCGTCGGCGAGAACCCGGAGTTCTTGCCTCCAAGAATCGCCGGCGGATCGGGCGCGATGGGGACGGGATCGCGAGAGCTTTCGCAGTCTGGATTTGAGTTGGAGAGTATTCGACCCGGCATGAGCCGAGATGAGTCGCGAGAGGCCTGGAAGCAGGTGGCGCGTCTGATGGGGTCGGGAGATCCCCGGTGGTAACGCCGGGAGAAGCGAGGCGGCGCCGCGGCGGCCCGTCACGAGAGTTGGTCAAGAAGGAAGGAGAGTAAATGCCTGCAATTACGTCATCAAACGTTGCCCAGGCGATCGTGAAGCTGGTGGCCGCGGATGCGCTGCCGGCTCTGATGGGCAACTTGGTCATGGGAAATCTGGTCAATCGGAACTACGAACCGGTGTTGGGCCAGGCTGGGGATACGATCAATATTCCGATCGCCCCGGCGATGACCGCAAACAACATCGCGGAGGGCGGCACCGTTCAAACTCAGAACCCCAATGTCGGCAACGCGCAGATCGTTCTGAATACGCATGCCGAAGCCACGTTCCAGGTGCCGGATGTCACGAAGGTTCTGGCGGTGCCGGACCTGTTGAGGGTTTACATGGAACCGGCAGTGGTCGCGATCGCAGAGAAGATCGAG
>CAZYOX010000464.1:0-3083 GCA_964649285.1 uncultured Bryobacterales bacterium
CCCGCCCCGATCGCAACTCGCAATGCCATTTCTCGAGCGCGTGCCGATGAGCGCGCCGTCATTAGGTTTGCAACGTTAGCGCAAGCGATCAGCAGGACCAGCGCTACGAGGACGCTCAATACAATCAGCGCCTGGCGGTAATTTCGCTGCATGCCCGACGCTCCCGCAGAGGCCGACTCTAGGTGCAATTGCTGACTGAGCCGTTGCTCCACCTGGGAGTCGCTCAGTCCCCGGCTGCGATAGTCTCTGTCTTTAAGCTGCGACGAGAAGAGAACCTGCATACGAGCCAACTGCGGCTGGACCTCGACATCGCCTGCTATCAGCGCAAGCGTCATAAACCAGGCCATTTCAGGGCGATCCACCTGAGGATTCATCATGATCGGAACGAAGACATCCGTCATCGTTCCTGTTTCGGTTCCGCTGAACCCTCGCTGGACCACGCCCACGATTTCGTAGAGCCGCTTGTCCAAGCTAAAGGTCTTGCCTATGACTCCAGGATCCGCGGCAAAACGAGTTTGCCAATAGTCAAACGACAGTACGGCGTACGGGTGACCTTGCGGGACCTTGTCGTCATCTTCCGTGAGCAATCGTCCCACCGCGGGACGGAGGCCAAATCTGGCGAACATCCAGCCGGAAACGTATTGCACATAAGCCTTCTCCGACTCGAGGTCGGGCTCATAGCTCAGGTCGGTGCTCCGCGAGTTAGAAACCGCTATCAACTCAACGTCGGGATCTAAGTCCTCGCGCATGGCGCGAAACAAAGGATGGTCGACGGCGGATATTGTGACGAGTTGTCCCGTGGTCGGACTCGCCAACTGCGTGACTACTGAGTACAACCGTTCCGGGTGGTCAATCGGTAGAGGCCGCAACAGCACGGCGTCGACGAGCCGGAAGGCCGATATACCGGCGCCGGCCGCTAGACCTAGCGAAAGAATCGCGGCGGCGGAAGTCACCTTACTCTTGAGCAGTTGTCGCCAGCCGAAGATTACGTCCGCCCGCAATGAGTCGAGCCAGGGCAAGAGCCGAACGTCGCGGCTCTCTTCACGGGTTGCCAGCCGTGATCCGAAGGCTTGGCGTACTTCGTCGGGGTCTCGCCCATTCTCGATCGCTTCATCAATGTGCGATTGGAGCTCCTCGTCGATTTCGCGAGCGAGGCGCTCGCCCCGAAATACATTGGCGATGCGGGAGAGCAGCGACATTTCAGACTTCTCCTAAGACTCGATTGACGGCCGACGTTGTGCTCCGCCAGCGCGACTCTTCTTCGGCTAGTTGCTTCTTACCGGCAACGGTCACGCGATAAGCCCGCACGCGACGCCCGTTCTCCTTGGTGGTCCAGCTCGCGCGAATCCAGCCGGCTTCTTCCATCCGATGCAGCGCCGGGTAGAGCGAACCTTCTTCCACGCGCAGAACGTCTTCGGAGGTGACCTGGATCGCGGTCATGATGGCGTAGCCGTGGAGGCCTGGCTGGCGTGACAACAGTTTCAAAACCAAAAGATCCAGCGTGCCCAGCAGGGATTCGTTCTTCGGCATAGTAAGATATCTTAGTACATAGTTGTCTTAGGTGTGCAGCTTGCAAGGAATTTTAGCGGTAGTGCGGGAACAGGGAACTTAACGCATGGCGCGACGAATCAATAAATTTGCCCGGACGGCAGCGTGGCTCTGTCTGATCGGCTCGACGGCATGCGCGCTGCGAACCTCGGATCGGTTCCGCGTACTTCCGGCAGAGCCGCAGTATCTGATCCAATCGCCCGATCTCGATCGGGCAACATACGATGAGGTCTTGAGCGGCTACGCTCCTCGTGGAGATGGTTGGATTGAGCTGAAGCCGGGGATGGGGATCTTCATCCAATACGCACTGTTTCGGGAAGGTTCGACGGAACACACGTTGGAGAACTACCTTGGGACGGAATCGATGCGCTATGAGGTCAACGAGCAAGGACAACTCGTGGAGTTTGGCGAGGTCAGCCGCATGGAGCCGAGGCCGCAGGACGCTCCGCCGGTCGATCAACTGATTTCAGAGCGCCAGCGGGAGAAGAAGCTTCACCGGTTTTTCTACCAGGTTCTGATACGTACGCCCGAACTCAAGCGAGTAGCGGCGCTGGTCAGTTCTGACACACCGGAACAACTCCGGTTGCTCACCGAGAAATTGCAGTCAGGTGCGGTCGCACCGGAAACGGTCCCCGTGGACGACTACGCGCTGTTGCCGGAGAACGCTTCGGCCGCCGTCGAACTGTCGTTCACGGTGGATGGTGCGCCGACGCGTGCGATTTGGGGCAGTAGGCTCGCTAGCATTGTCGGGGACTCTCGCCGTCCCAAGTTGTTCCGTCTTTACAAGGGAGAATGGCGAAGGGTGGAGTTCGATCCCGCGGATCGCCAGTCGCTGGCTGTGCCGCTGCTGCCGGGAGATCGAGTCGAGCTGAACTAGTCGTCTCGTGGACGGTATCGTCTCGGCGCGCGGGCAACTCGAGAGAGGTCTTCCGCCCAATGAGTCAAACGCTAGAACGAATCGTTAGCGCACGAGGCGCTTGTCTAGATCAGCGGGGCGCCGCGGAAAGCAACTGCGGATGCAATACGGTGTTGGGAAGGCGTCGTTTGCTCCATTTGCTCCCCGGGCTTACGCCGCGGGGCTATTGATTGCTCCGTCCCTGCGGGACTGGAGTCCGGCGGCCTATAAGCCGGTTTTTGTTCCCCGGCGAACCGGGGCGGCGACCATTCGTCTAGGACCGCCATTACTGACGGTCTCAAGCAACCTACCCGGGACTCCAAACGCGGCGGGCCGCCGCTTTGTCCCCTATTTGGTCTTGCTCCACGCGGGGTTTGGCCTGCCGTTGCAGTCGCCTGCAACGCGGTGCGCTCTTACCGCACCTTTTCACCCTTACCGGCTCCGAGGAACCGGCGGTACATTTTCTGTGCCACTTTCCGTGGACGACCCTTTGAGAGTCGCCCCCCGGCCGTTAGCCGGCGCGCTGCCCAATGGAGACCGGACTTTCCTCCCCGTCTTACGACGCGGCGATCGCCCGGCCGCCGGACTCCAAGTCTCATTGTAGGCGGTGGATAAGGGTATGCTGATAAGCGTCTCGCGA
>CAZYOX010000465.1:0-3076 GCA_964649285.1 uncultured Bryobacterales bacterium
GGGGTGTGGGTGGCGCGGAACTTGGCCACGTCTCCCTGCCCGCACAACGGGAATGGAAGACCGCGGTCCTGCGCGAGGCCTTCGAACGCTTTGCGTCCCTCGACTTCACCGGCACCGTGCAGGCGGTACCGGGAGACGACGCTCGTAACGGTCTCCACTACCGCACCCGCGTCAGCGCGGTTGCAGGTGAGGACGGGCGCGCGACGATGGCACTGCAGGGCGGTCGAGGCCGCAGGACGCTATCCGCGATGCCACTCGCAACGCCTGCAGCCGATTACGCGTTGCTCGCCGGCTTCATCGCCGTCGCCGCCGGCGCTCTTCTGCCCGGTATCTCGACCAACATCTCGACCATCTTCAGCCGCATGGCTTCGGTCGTCGCTGCCGCCGCCACTTAATCGATCGCTTTCGAAGCGTTGGATACTTCTCGGGGCGGTCCTTTGCGGGGCCGCCCTTAGCTTTTCCAGCTAAGGTTGAAAGCCGAAGGAGTTGACCACAACGCTCAATTCCCGCTGGTCGCCAGGCGGAAAAAATGAGGGTTGGGCGCGAATGACGATGCGGGCGGCATCGCCAGGAGGCCGCTGAACGGGCGCTTCGATAACGTGGCCTCCCGGAGCGTCCAGGGTTTGCTCCAGTAGGAGGCGGCCCCCGGCTTCCACACGGATCTGTCGAGTCGGCGAATTGTCCGGCACATAGAGATCCATACGGAAGGTTTGGACCGACTCCGGAATCGCCAACATGGCCGATCCGCTGGGTCCCATCCAACGCCAGGCGTCGCTCTGCACTTCGTAAAACCCCGACAACAACTGGCTCTCCGCGGCTAGCGAATTCATTTGCAGATAGCCCTCGGTCGGCGTCGGCAGTCCCAATTCCTCGGCTTCGAGCCGATCGATGACGCCACCGCCGATACCGAAGGGCAACACGCCGAATCCGCTGGAGGAGTAGCCGGATCTCGAGTCGCGGCCAATCGTGCGTAACGGGATCATTCCGGTGGCAACGTCCCGGGTCAGGATGGGTTGCCGTGAGCCGGAGAAGCCGATGGGAATCGCGGCCGACAATTCGCTGGTTACCAGCACGGCGCCGCCCGGCAATTCCTGACCGGCCAACACCGGTTCGCCGCCCAATTGACTGAGGTAATAGCGCAAACCCCAGTCTCCGTTGGTCCAGATGCGCTTTCCCTCGACATCCGGCCGCAGGTCCTGCACGAAGTCTTTGTATTGGACCGCGTAGTTGTACTCCGCGCCGGCTAAAGCCAGCCCTAAGGCAAGACTGCAGCCGACTCCAGCCGCGAGCCAGCCCTTTGAGGATATGCGCTGTGCGGCCAGGACCGCCAGGGCCGGCGCCAGCGGAAGCAGATACCGGGCCGAACCGGCGTAGAAAAGCGCTACGGCGCCGCCGAAGCAGACCACGACCCAGGCTCCGAGAAAGCCTTCGTCTTCTTCGCGCTGTTGCATCACGAGCCGCGCGGAGAGCATCAGCACGGCGCAGGCGCAGCCGACGGCGACGGCGTATAGAAGGCGTTCGTCCCAGCTGTAGTCCGACAAGGAAAGTCCGGCGGCGAGGCCTCCTAACGAGGCAATGCCCAGCAGAGCAGGCCCGCGCCCAAGCCAACCGCCGGCGATCAGCAAGGGCGACAGCATGAAACCCAAATGGCCGAGCAAGGCGGCCGCGCTGCGCAACTTGCGCTCCGCCATCAGCAAGCCATAGCTCTGAGTGTAGGCGGCGAGGGCTTCGACCGGCGCGGCGCCTGTTGTGGCGCGCTCAGCTAGTTGCCACAGCAGCAGAGCGATTGGAGCCGCGAACGCGGCGAGCCAAGCCGATGCTCGGGCACGGTCGCGAAACCACGCCCAGTGCGCCATCACGGGCACTAGGAACACGATCTGATAGCCGAAGAATGCTCCAATGGCCATCGCCAGTGCTGAAAGCACGTAGCGGCGATGCACCATCAAGGCGCCGCCGAGTGCGATGAAGGCCAGCAGGGGCACGTCGGACTCCAGCTTGTTGCCGTTGACGACGAAGGCGGGAACCGAGGCGAAGATTAACGTCGCCCATAGCGGTCGCTTGGTGAAACGGCGCGCTAGGAAGTAGACGGAGAAGACGGCTAGCAGCGAGAACCCAATGTACGCAGCGTGCAGGGGAACCTCACGCACGCCGCCCAGGGCCGCCAGCAGCGCCGCGAGAGTCCAAGCGACGCCGGGAGGCCGGGTGTGCCCCGCCCCCCAAACGACTTCGCCCTGGAACCGGAAGCTCGTCTGCAGCGGATGCAGCGGATCAGCCAGCGCGTTGTTGGCAAAGATCAAATAGAAGACGTCGTCGCCCTGAATAGGCTGCGCGATGAACGGCAGGCGAATGAGCAGGACGAGGCCGAGCAGGATGAGCAAATCGCGTCTCATCGAAGCCCCAGTTTATAGAACCCGGCACGCCTGCCGGATTTATTCCGCCGCGGGCGGCTCCCACTTGACAACCGGATTGCGGGCTGCCAGCGTCTCATTCACGCGGCTGGTGCGCGTGGAATGCGGGGCGTTCTTGACCAGTTCCGGATCTGACTCGACCTCGGCCGCAATCGAGCGCATCGCATCGATAAACAGATCGAGTTCCTGGCGACCTTCGGTTTCGGTCGGCTCAATCATCAACGCGCCATGCACAATCAACGGAAAGCTGACCGTGTAGGGATGGAAGCCGTAATCGATGAGCCTCTTGGCGATGTCGCCGGTCTTGACGCCGTGCTTGGTCTGCTTTTGGTCAGAGAAAACCACTTCGTGCATCGCCGGCGACTTGTAGGGCAGGTGGTAGAGATCTTCGATGCCCTTGCGGATGTAGTTCGCGTTTAAGACGGCGTCGAGCGTGGCGTTCTTGAGTCCATTGCCGCCATGCGCCAGGGTGTAGGCCAGCGCGCGGACTAGCACGCCGAAATTGCCGTAGAAGGCCCGGACGCGTCCGATAGAGCCGGGGGCCTCGGTGATGCTCGTGTAGGCTTCGCCGTTCTTGACGACGCGCGGCAGCGGCAGGTGCGGCGTCAAGTGCGCCTTGACGGCCACGGGTCCCGCGCCGGGGCCTCCGCCGCCGTGGGGCGTCGAGA
>CAZYOX010000466.1:0-3065 GCA_964649285.1 uncultured Bryobacterales bacterium
AGGCCGGCCTCCACCTTACCCACCAGATCGGCGCCGACATCAGCGGCTTTGGTGTAGATGCCGCCGCCCAGTTGAGCGAAGAGAGCAACAAAACTGGCGCCGAACCCGAAGGCGACGATCTGACTTGGCGCCTGCTGGGGATTCTCAAGGCCGCCGAACAACCAAAACAGCAACCCAACGCCCAGCAGCGACAAAGCGACGACGCTGAGGCCGGTGACTGCGCCTCCCCGCAATGCAATCTGGAGAGCTTTATTCAAACTTGACCGCGCCGCCGAAGCGACACGGATGTTGCTGCGAATGGAAACCCACATGCCGCTGAATCCCGCTGCCGTCGAGCAAACCGCGCCCGCCACAAATGCCACCGTCATGCGCCAGGCTAAAGTGGTCCCGCCGGCGCTGCCGGAGTAACCCACGAAAATAACCACGGCCAGGGCGACTGCCAGCAACAGAATCGTTCTGTTCTGGCGGCGTAGAAAGGCTTCCGCTCCGCTTCGAATCGCGTTCGAGATCTTTTGCATCTGCGGCGTGCCGGCATCTTGAGAGATCACATAGCGCGCCAACAAGAAAGCAGCGAGCAGGGACAGCCCGCTAATCCCGAGAACCGCCAAGAGGTACCCCTGTGCCTCTTGGAGATCCGCGACCGTCTGAAGCAGGAAGGCGAGAGAGAAAGACTGCCAATGCACAAAAGCCTCCAATACTCACGAGTCCGGCATCAGCATGATTTGCGCTTCACTGATGCTGAGGGCTCCTGTCACGGGCAGGCATCGCACGTAATGCGCATCAAACGCCGGATAAATGCTTCATGCAAACAACGAATTGAACCAGGATTTCCGATTTAGCTCTGGCGCCGCCACAGTATACACTCGGAAAAAGGGGTTAACCAACGCCCATTTTTCCTAGGCCACCGGCGCAGCCGTGCCGCGACTGTCAAGGAGCGGTCCTCACCTTCTGCACCTGCACCCCTCCGCACGGTCGTTACTTGGCCAGCATGATATGCGTCGCCGCCTCGGTGTTGACGTGTTTGACGACTCGATAGCCCAGAGCGAGCAGATCGAGACCGGCAAACATCGACTCACCGCGCCCAAGCATCACCGGCGAGATAGCGAAATGCGCTTCGTCAATTAGCCCCGCATGAAGATACTGCCGGACAGTCGAGACTCCGCCGCTGACCGTGACGTTCTTGCCGTTCGCTGCCGACTTAGCCTGTTTGAGCGCCGACTCGATGCCGTCGGTCACGAAATGGAAAGTGGTGCCGCCTTCCATCTCGATCGAAGGCCGGGGATAGTGCGTGAGAACGAAAGTCGGCGCGTGATAAGGCGGATTCTTTCCCCACCAACCTTTCCACTCCTCATCGGGCCACTCGCCTCGTATCGGGCCGAACATGTTGCGACCCATAATGAACGAGCCGACGCCCTGGGTGAACCGGGCGACGTAGTCGCTATCCACGCCTTCTGACCCGCCGCTCTGTCCGTGGATCGCGTGGAAGGCCCTGGTGCCGACTTGCCACGTATGCAAGCCCTCGCCGCCTATTCCAAGGGGTTCCTGGCGACTCTGGTCCGGCCCGGCGCCGTATCCATCGACGGACAGAGAAAAACTAGCGACGATTACCTTACCCATGGCAGCACTCCTCATGCGCAGAGTCAGTCATCGGCTTGACGCTACCGGCGCCGCCTCGGCACGGCGGACAACATTATGCCCTATCGTGAATGGAGGATGTGATCCTGCGTACTTGAAGCGCTGCACCCTCACACCTCGCGCCACCGCTTGCGAACGCCCAGCCTCCCTGCAACTACTCATTCGTGAAGAGGTGTCGCAGGCGATGCGGTTGGCAACGCAAGTACTGGTTTGGCGCCCGAACAGTCGCGCCTAGCTCGGCGGCGGCATGCCACGGCCACCGTGGATCGTAAAGCATTCCTCGGGCCAGCGCGATCATGTCAGCATCTCCCGTCGAAACGATGGCTTCAGCTTGTTCGAAGTCCGTGATGAGGCCCACCGCAATCACGGGGATGCTGACCACTGACTTTACTGCGCGCGCAAATGGGACTTGGTAGCTTGGCCCCGCCGGGATCTTTTGTGCGGGGTGACCGCCGCCCGATGAGACATGGATGGCATCGCATCCATGCTCTTCGAGCGCCTTGGCAAACACGCACGTCTGCTCAATATCCAGGCCGCCTTCTACCCAGTCGGTTGCCGAAACTCGAATACTCACGGGCTTCACTACGGGAAAAGCCTCTCGGACAGCATCGAAGACTTCCAATGGAAAGCGCATCCGATTTTCCAGCGAGCCGCCGTACTCGTCTTCCCTGTGGTTAGAGAGGGGCGAGAGGAATTGATGCAGCAAATATCCGTGGGCCGCATGGAGTTGAATCGTGTCCAAGCCCAAGCGATCAGCTCGTACTGCGGCCTCCGCGAATGCCTCTCGCACTCGGTGCATGCCGGCTCGATCCAAGGCTGCGGGAGGAGTGTCTCCTTCAAAGAACGCGATGGGCGACGGAGCTACTGTGAGCCAACCCAAAGCGTCCGACGGAGCGATCTGCTTGCCGCCTTTCCAGGGGACCTCACACGATGCCTTCCTGCCGGCATGCGCTAGCTGGATGCCAATCGGCATCGTCGACCAGCGCCGCACGCTGTCGAGAACGCGCCCCATGGCCGACTCCGTCACATCGTTGTAAAGCCCGGAATCTGCGTACGTGATGCGTCCTTCCGGCAGCACCGCCGTCGCTTCGATGATGAGGATCGCGGCGCCGGAAAGCGCAAGGTGACCCAGATGAATCAAGTGCCAATCGTTGAGGCAGCCCTCTTCGGCCGAGTATTGGCACATCGGCGCAATCACGATGCGATTGGCGAGTGTCAGGTCACGAATGCGAACAGGTTGAAATAGCGCCGCTTGAGCCATGGCCCATTTTTAACACTACTCCCGACCGTCTCTGGACAACTCATTACCTGCACGGCCGGCGCAATGAACGTCCGGAGACATGGGTAACAGTCTACGGGTTTGTGTCGTTCTGTTACCTATGTCCTCGGGTCGTACCCCAACCGAGCCCCGAACGCCAGAGAGGGGTCAA
>CAZYOX010000467.1:0-3064 GCA_964649285.1 uncultured Bryobacterales bacterium
TTCTCTTTCACTTCACTTTCGGTATGGTGCAGACGGCCGCCATAGGTGGATTCGATAATCAAAAAGTCCACATCCGCCGGCATCGGTTGGGGATCACGAATGATCGGCAACCCCGGTCTGCCCACATCGCCTGAGAATAAGAGTCTCACCGTGCCGCTGCCGTTGCGCTGCTCTAACACGACGGACGACGAGCCCAACATATGACCGGCGTCATAAGATTCGTAGCGCAACGTCTCGGTTAGCGCCGTGGGCTTGCGGTAACCCACGCGTTTGAACAGCGGCATCGTATTTTCCGCGTCCTGCTTGGTGTACAAAGGCTCGATCTCGCCGCCGTCCGCAAAAGGATCAATCCGGCGCCGTCGCATACGGCGCCGGTTGAGAAATTCCGCGTCCTTTTCCTGAATATGACCGGAATCCTTCAGCATCGCGTCACAAAGATCCGCCGTCGCCGGCGTTGCGTAGATTGGCCCCGAGAAGCCGCTCTTTACCAGCGAAGGCAAATTCCCGCTGTGGTCAATATGCGCATGCGACAGGACCACCCCATCGACCGCGTCTCCCGGAAACGGTAACCGGCTATTGCGCTCTCGCGACTCCTTACGACGCCCCTGAAACAAGCCGCAGTCGAGCAGGACTCGCTGACCGTCCACCGTCAACTCGTGCATCGACCCGGTGACGGTTTCGACCGCTCCCCAAAATGTAAGCTTCATGAATTGCAATATGCCTTAGACGCTGATCACAGGACAATCCGCCTCGCGAATCATGGCATAAGCGTTGGTGCGATGACCCAATGTACCCTGGCCGGCGTTGCGGCCGACGACCAACACGTCCGCATCCACTTGTTGAATCACTTTGTTGGCATAGTCAATCGGGTCCAGGCCGTCGATATGGAGTTCCGCCTGGCAACCGACTTCGGCAACGATCTTCTCTACATGCTCTTGGGAGGCCGCGCGCACCAGGTCCCGCGTATCCGGCGGCAGCCACTCCGCCGCTCTCCAGTCAATCGCCGGGGGTACGTGAACGACGTGCAGCTTTGCGTCCCATTCGTTCGCAAAATCAGCCGCCCAGCGCAGCACTTCTTCGCTTTGCGCCGACTCCTGCAGCCCTAGGGAGCAGACTACAGTTTGGTAAGGCCCTGGCCGGAACGGCGGGCGGTCCGTTAGGTGGACGCCGGTCAGAACCGGACAGATCAAGTCGTGGATCAACTTCGCCGTGGTCGAGCCGACCAGGAATCGCCGGAAGACGCCGTGACCACGAGTCGCCATCACGGCGAGGTCCGCGTCCGCCTCTTTTGCCAAGGCCTCCAAACGATGAGCGGGGCTCCCCTCCAGCACGACAGCTTCATAAGGGACGCCTGCGGCAGTCTCACTGGCGAAACCCTCAAGCTTGGCCTGCATGATGTCGTGGAATTCCGCTGCTACCTCAAACGCATACCCCAACGTCATCGCTCGAAATTCTGCCGGCACCGGTTCGACGACATGAGCGAAGACGATCCGCGAGTCAAAATGCATCGCCAGGGCAACCGCGTGCTGAGCGGCAATAGCGGAACCATCCGAGAAATCTATCGGCGTCAGGATCGTCTTGATGGTCGTCATAAAGCCTCCTTAGCCGTTGCTACAAGCTTAGAACAGGACAAGGCGAACTGCGGATCAAGTCGTGACCGTGAGAGCCGAACCCTCCGCCGTTCTTGGCCGTGCGGCGGCCGGTGATCAGTAAGTCGGCGCCGAGTTCCCGTGCGGTCTCGGCCACAAAGTCCTCTGGCCTGCCCAAACCGACTCGTATGTCGGCATCGCATCCCACAGCGCGCATCAGGGCGACGGCCTTGCCCTTGGACGCGTCCATCAGCCTCTGGCGCATCGCTTCCGGCAGCATCCCTCCGTCTTCATCGGGACCAGCCAGCCAAGGGGAAGCGTGTACAACAGTCAACTTCGCTTCCCACGACTTGGCGAAGTCCACGGCGAAGCGCAACGTATGCTCGCTGTGTTCCGTGAGATCTAGCGCACAGGCGATTTGTTCGTATTTCTCGCCGGCGAAATGCGGTTGATCTTCCATGTGGGCGCCCGTCAGTACCGGACAAGTCAAATCATGAAGCGCCTTCGTGGCGACCGATCCCAGCACGAAGCGCCGGAATGCGCCGTGCCCATGGGTCGGCATCACCGCCCACGGCGCATCGAGCTTCGCTACGAATTCGGCGATCCGCAGGGGCGGCTCGCCCTTGAGGACAACGACATTCCAAGTCTTCTTCAGCTCAGCCGGCGCCGCAAGCCCATCGAGTTCCTTCCGCAGCCGCTCGATAACGTCTTGCTCCGATGGCCACACAACGCCCGCGTAGGAACCGCCCTCAAGCGCCGCATACTCAAAACTCGAATACGGAATCACATGCAAGAGACTCATTGGCGCATCAAAATGTTGCGCCAAGGCCGCGGCGTGTCCAGCTGCCGCACGGCAACGTTTCGAGAAGTCGTACGGAACCACGATGTTGTTGATCGCGATCATGACTGGTCCGCACTAACGGCCTAGATACTGACCACCGGACACGGCGACTCGCGAATCAAACTCATCGAATGAGAGCGCAGACGTCCAATGGCCCGCACATCCGAACTTCTGCCGATCACCAAGAGATCTGCACCGATCTCCGCCGCCACGGCAGGCGCATAGGTAGCAACCTCATCGCAGGCGACGTGGCTCTCGGCCTTGACGCCAACGCGGCTCATGAGCTCTTCGACCTGCGCGGTACGCTCCGCTGCGACGGTCTCCATCAGATTTTCCGGCCAATGCTCAGAGTCTCCCAGCAAGCGCTCAATCGACGGCGCCGCATGAATCACATGCAGTTTCGCGCCAACCGCCTCAGCGAAGCCCTTGGCCCAGTTCAGCACCGCTTCGCTGTGCGCAGCGAGATCCACCGCGCAGGCCACCACGCGATAGGGCCTTATCTCTCCCTCCGGGATGCCTTCGACGTGGGTCCCGGTCAACACCGGAAACGAAACATCGTGCAACACCTTGGCCGTCACCGAACCCAAAATGAACCGACGGAACGGCCCGTAGCTGTGGGTGGGCATAATGATCA
>CAZYOX010000468.1:0-3041 GCA_964649285.1 uncultured Bryobacterales bacterium
CAAGGCCTCGGGCAGTTGGTCTTCGACCTTGCGTAACCTCCTGGAACGCAGCCGCCGGACATAGAAAAACGGCAGACTGGCCGCTGCGGCGGACACCGGTACGGACACATACCAGGGAATCGACTCCACCTGCCGTAGGGCGGCGAAAGCAAGAATGCCAGCCACAAGCATCTGCAACACCAACCGACCGACCGACCAATCTAGGTTCGCTTCGGCGAGAAGCCGCTCGAGACGTTTGGTATAGCTCAACTGCTCCAGTAGACGCGCTAGGGCGTCCAGCGCGCTGAGCTTATCCTTGCGAAGAAGATCCGGCTCGTCCTCTTCTCTTGCCGCGGGCGCCTCGATGACGGCCCAGGCCATTCCCGTGGCGAGACCAACGACGACAAAGGTCAGCCCGAAGATTAGTACATAGACGCCCGTGAGCATCAAGAGGCCTCAACCGTTGACACTTCCGCGGAGGGCTGAGCAGGAAGGGCCTTTTCGAGAGTGCGGGTTTTCGCTGAATCGGGCGGCAAGGCGACGAAGCGGCCCAGGACAGTTCCCGAATCCGACACATTCTCGCGTTCAAACCGGAAGAGGCGCTTCACCTCAGCAGTGCCGCGGCCGTTCAATCCTTCCGACTCGGCAATCTCCACGATCTTGCGCGTCCCGTCGCTAAGCCGGGCGACCTGCACGTAGACGTGAATCGCTGAAGCGATCTGTTGTCTGAGAGACGCTGAGGAAATATTCGCGCTGGCGGAGCCGGCCATCATCTCCAGCCGATTGATCGCGTCGGCGCAACTATTGGCGTGAATGGTGGCCAGCGAGCCGTCGTGGCCCGTGTTCATGGCCTGCAGCATGTCGAGGGCTTCTTCTCCGCGAACCTCGCCCAGAATGATCCGGTCGGGCCTCATACGCAGGGCGTTAATCACCAACTGCCTTTCGCGAATGGCGCCGCCGCCCTCCACATTCGGCGGGCGCGTCTCCATCTTGGCGACGTGTTCTTGTCGGAGTTGCAGTTCGGCGGTGTCTTCAATCGTGACGATGCGTTCGTCGGCGCCAATGAAGGCCGACAGGACGTTGAGCATGGTCGTCTTGCCGGATCCGGTACCTCCGGCGATCAGGATATTGCGCCGGTTCTGTACGGCTAGCTGCAGGTACCGCAGCATCTCTTCGCTGAGCGCCCCGCGGCTGACCAGATCCTGCGCGGTTAGCGGATCTTTGGAGAACTTGCGGATCGACAGCAAAGGGCCTTCAAAAGCCACGGGAGGAATCACGGCATTGACGCGAGAGCCGTCCGGCAGCCGGCAATCCACCATGGGCGAGGCTTCGTCGATTCGCCGCCCGGCTTGACCCACGATCTTCTGGATGATCCGCGTAAGATGGGCGCCGTCCTTGAAGCGCACGCTGGTCTTCTTAAGCTTGCCGAAGCGCTCGACGTGAACGAGATCGGACGTCGTCACCAGGATGTCGGATATGGTGTCATCCTGCATGAGCGGATCGAGCGGGCCGAGCCCAAAGACTTCGTTGAGCACCTGATCGATCAGCGTCTCTCGATCGTCCCCCGTCATTTGCGGAGCTTCTTCGGAGACGAGAGCGGCGACGGCGGCGCGCACCTCTTTCCGCACGCGAGGCGCGTCGATCTCCGCTAAGCGGTCCAGGTTGATGCGCGCCAGCAGCTTGCCGTGCAGGGTATGTTTGAGGTCCAAATAGCGCCAGTCGTCGCCCCTGGCGGCGGCCTCCAATGCTTCGAGTTCGGCGCGCGTACCTTCCTCCACTACTTTGCTCCTTAGCGGGTCGATGCGTTCTCGTGGCTTGGCGTCGCTTGGGCCTGCTGCGCGGGACTTACTGCTTGCAGAGAGATGTTGCCGTCCGTGGGGTTCCGCAGGGCTAGCCGGATAGCGCCGGATTGATCGGCGAGACTCAGGGCTCGGGCATCTTCGTGGTTCACGATGACGGTGACAACCGGCGACGGCGCTTGTCGTCCCGATTGTTGATCCCAACGGCCGGTGTCGATGACCTCGATGTTCTCGAGAACCGTCTTGACGGCGATGTCGGAGCGCCCAGGCGAACGGCGATCGGACGCCATGTAGATGTCCACGCGATCGCCGGATTCAACGAGTTCCGTTACGCCGGCATACTCTTCCACGTGAAGGGACACGGCCCTCATGCCTAAGGGAATCGTCGCCGCGAGGCCGCCCGATTCACTCGAAGGGAAGACCGAATCGGTCAAGGGCGTCCCCGACTGTACCGCCTTCAGCAGAAATCGGCCCTCAAGAGCTTCGACGGAGGAGAACGTCCCGGCAGGAGCCTCCGTCGCCAGGACACGAGTCAACTCAATGTCGGCGGGAGTTAGGCGCGTGCCTCGCGGCAAGTCCCGGACAGCGGCGGCAACGACCACCTCTGCCGGCTCGGTGGGCGGCGATAACTGGTCAGACAATACGACCCCGAAAAATGCGGTTGTGGCAATAGCTGCGGCAAGGGCGACTCCCGCAACGATGAGCACTTTCTTGTTCATACTCGAGGTACTCGAAGCTTTTCTCTGGACGGCTCCCAGAACCGGACAAGGCTCTTCCTAGTCCGATGCGGTCCTCTCCTGTTGTGAGAGTAAGACTGCTCGTTTAGGGTCGAGAACCGGAGAATGCCCCTAAGACTTTGCCGTTTCCGCCTTATGACGGAGTGTGGATCGGCCTATCGGCAGCCTGAGACTCGCGACAAGAGGGCTCGTCCGGCGCTGCGCTAATCTGGAGTCACGGCCTTGAAACCCCACTACGTACAAGTTCGAGCGGAGGACAATGTTGCGATTGTCGTCAACGCCGAGGGTCTGCCAGCGGGAACGACGTTCGACTCCGGACTTCGCTTGCAGGAGTTCGTGCCTCACGCCAACAAGACAGCCCTGGTCGACATCGAGGCAGGCCAACCGATTCGACGCTACGGCGCCGTCATCGGATACGCCGAAGGCAATATCGCAGCAGGGACCTGGGTCCGTGAAGATCTGGTGCGCATGCCCGAGGCGCCTCCGCTGGAATCGCTAGCCTTGGCGACCGAGGTTCCTCCAACGC
>CAZYOX010000469.1:0-3013 GCA_964649285.1 uncultured Bryobacterales bacterium
TCGTCATTGAGACGGCTAAAGGTCCCGTCACCGTGGAGCTGTATGCTGACAAGGCCCCCAAAACGGTCGAGAACTTCCTCAAATACGTCGACAGCGGGCACTACGACGGCACCATCTTCCATCGCGTCATCTCGAAGTTCATGATTCAAGGCGGCGGCATGGACGCCAACATGCGTGAGAAGTCCACCGGCAAACCAGTTGAAAATGAAGCCGACAACGGACTCTCCAATGAGCGCGGAACCATCGCTATGGCCCGCACTTCCGATCCGCACAGCGCCACGGCCCAGTTCTTCATCAACACCGTCGACACGAACTCCTTCCTCGACCATAGCAGCAAGACTGCCAGAGGCTGGGGCTACTGCGTCTTCGGTAAAGTTACCGATGGCATGGACGCCGTCGACGCTATTCGCAGCGTCCCCACAGCTCGCCGGGGGATGCACGACGACGTACCGGTGGAACCGGTCGTCATCACCTCGATCAAGAGGGCGTAGGGCCGTCCGTTTTCTGCATTGCATAAACTAACAGCCATGCGAAGAACATGGTTGTTTTTAGGACTCCTACTAGCCGCCTTCGCCGTTATCGCCGCGGCCCAACAAGCCGCGGAAGAGCCCACCGACCACGAGCGGATCGTCCAACTAGAAAAGCGCCTGGATGATCTGCAACGCCTGCTAGCCGGCCTTACGGATGACGGTACGGTCGGCATGACGCCAGCCGCGCTGGAACTGAGATTGGCGCGTATCGAGATGCGGTTAGACCGCCTTGAGCAGCTAGGGGCCCGATCCTCCGCCGCCTCCGGCGGATCGGATCGAATGACGGACAGCCGGTTACGCAACCTGGAGTACGCCGTGATGCGTCTCCAGCAGCAGCGCTAGGCCGCCTCGATCGCGAGGCCCAGATGCGTGACCAACTCGGGCATGGCGTCCACCAGGATGTCAGGCGGATGGGTCTTGAGAGACTCCGGCCGCAGCCCGTAGGTCACGCCGCAACTCTTGGCCCCGGAGTTGACCGCCGTCAAGATGTCCACCGAGCTGTCGCCGACCATCAAGGTTCGTTCCGACTCGACGTCGGCTTCATCCATCAGCCGGCAGATCCCTTCCGGATCAGGTTTCTTCTGATCGAACGTATCGCCGCCGTAAACCTGGAAGAAATAGTCCGTCAGCTCCAGGCCCTCAATGATGCGCCTGCTGAAGCGTTCAGGCTTGTTGGTGAGCACGGCCAGCTTCTTGCCCGCGGTGCGGAAGGCGTCCAACGATTCCAACACGCCCGGATACAGACGCGTGTTGTCCAGCATGTGGTCCCCGTAATGTTCTAAGAACAAACGCAGAGCCTCATCGACGTGAGATTGCGGCGCACCCTTGCCCAGCGATCGCTTGATCAACATCGGCGCTCCGTCGCCGACATAGCCGAAGATCGTCTCGTGCTCTAGCTCGGGATAACCCATCTGCACGCAGGCGGCGTTGACCGAAAGCGCCAAGTCGAGGGCGGAATCGATGAGCGTCCCGTCCAGATCGAATACCAACAAATCGAACGACATAAGTCTCAAGTCTAGCAATGGATGCGGTGTTAGCCGCGTCCCCCAACTGGCGCCCGTCTTGCTACGATTGGGGCGGAATGGCGGTACAACCTGCGAACTGCATCGGTCCCAACCAGCGGATCGCGGGGTACGCGGCACGGGTCGTGACGCGTCGTACCGAGCGCTTGGCGTTTCTTGTGGAAAAGGCTGCCCGAAAAGCGAGCGAAGAAGCCGTCCACAAGCTGCGTGTAGCAGCACGGCGCCTCGGCAGCGCGCTCGACGCTTTTGCCGAGCATTTTCCTTCCAACGGCGTTGCCAAGGTCAGCAAGCACGCCAAGAATCTGCGCAGCGGCGCCGGCGACGTCAGGGATCACGACATTGCCGTCATGTTGGCTGCGGAAATCGGTTTGGAGTTGTCGGAAAAGGCCAGCGGACGCATCCAGCGCGAACGGGATCGCGCGAGCGACGAACTCCGCCGTCGCTTGACCCGGCTGCAAGGCAAATCGCCGGGAGCGCAGTGGGCTCGCGCGCTCCGACTCACCGGGAACGGTAACGGCCGCGACGGCGCAGCAGGCCCTACCGCGGCGAGCTATGCAGCCGCCCTACTGCCGAGGATGGCCTACGATTTCTTCGAAGCCGGCCACGAGGCGGCCGCGCCAGCCACGACCATCGAGAGCTTGCACGCCTTTCGCATTCTAGGCAAACGCTTCCGCTACTCGCTGGAGATTTTCGCCCCCTGTTACGCCGACGGACTGCAGCAGCCCCTCCAGTTGCTGCGCGGCCTCCAGGACATTCTAGGCTTGATCAACGACTGCCAGACCGCAGGCAAGATTCTCGCCAAGGCCGTCGGCCGCAGCCAGCGCGAACAAGTCGAAGCTCAGTTAGACCAACGGCAGGCCGCGCTTATCGAGACCTTCAGAAGGCACTGGAACGAGACCTTCGCCGACGAAAGCGAATGCGGCGTCTGGATGCAGCTGCTCGCCAAACCCGCTTTCGCCCCGGCCAGAGAAGTCGCCGCTGGCCCCGAGCAGCGAGTCGAAGCTTGCTGAAGAGCGCTACTCCTCCGCCGTCGCTTCGACCGTGCTCGAAACCAAGGTCGTGAGGCGACCGTAGTCCAGGCCCTCCGCTTCGATCGCCTGCGGCGTGCTCTCCACACCAACCTCCCACAACAGCGGCGAACCAGGTTCCGCTTCAAGCCACGCCAGTTGCTCCGCGGTAACCTTCACGGAACCGCGCGTGGCTGCGCCGTCGCATCGAAGTGATCGCACGCCCGTTGACGGAAACTCTTGCGGGTTGTGGCGCAGACTGATCCGGATGCGGTCGCTTTCTTGATATGCCGAGCCGTCCCAAGTAATCTCCATGTCGCCCCCGAGCGGAACGGTTTCCGGCAAGATGAGGTCGGGCAACCCAGGAACGGTAAACGATGAGCTAAACGCTCCTAGGTCCGCTCCTCCCGCCGCGGAAAGCGTCCACTGCCCAGGCGCCAGCTTGTTCTCTCCC
>CAZYOX010000470.1:0-2998 GCA_964649285.1 uncultured Bryobacterales bacterium
GTGCGCGGCCGAGCGGCACTGCACGGCGCCCGCCTGCTCGACGGCGGGTGCGGCGGCGGACTTTTCGCCGAAGCCGCTGGCGGGCGCCAAGATCATGGGCAGCCTGCACATGACGATCCAGACCGGCGTGCTCATTGAGACGCTGGTGCAGCTGGGCGCGGATGTGCGCTGGGTGTCGTGCAACATCTTTTCCACGCAGGACCACGCAGCGGCAGCCGTAGCCGTGGGTCCTGAGGGGACGCCGGAGAATCCCAAAGGCATTCCTGTGTTCGCCTGGAAGGGCGAGACGCTGGAAGAGTATTGGTGGTGCACGAACGAGGCGATGGTCTGGCCTGACGGCAGTGGACCGAACCTGATCGTGGACGACGGCGGCGACGCCACATTGCTGATCCACAAGGGACGCGAGTTCGAGCTGAAGGGCAGCGTGCCGGAGCCGAAGGAAAGCGATTCGGAAGAGTGGACGGTCATCTTGCAACTGCTGGCTAAGCTGCAGAAGCAGGATGCGACGCTGTTCCAACGGATCGCCAAGGGTATGCGGGGCGTCTCGGAAGAGACGACCACCGGCGTATTGCGCTTGAACCAGTTGGCGGCGAAGGGCGAGTTGCTGTTCCCGGCGATTAACGTCAACGACTCGGTCACGAAGAGCAAGTTCGACAACATCTATGGTTGCCGGCACTCGCTGCCTGACGGACTTATGCGCGCTACCGACGTGATGATCGGCGGCAAGATGGCCGTGATCTGCGGCTACGGCGACGTAGGCAAGGGTTGCGCGCAGTCGATGAAGGGGCAGGGCGCCAGGGTGGTGATCGTCGAAATCGATCCGATCTGCGCCTTGCAAGCGGCCATGGAAGGCTACCAAGTCCGCAGGCTGGACGAAGTAGTCGACAAAGGCGACATTTTCATCACCACGACCGGCAACTTCAACATCATCACGGCCGATCACATGGCCAAGATGAAGGACAAGGCGATCGTCGGCAATATCGGCCACTTCGACAACGAGATCGACATGGCCGGCTTGAAAAAGGTCAAAGGCATTCAACGCATCAACATCAAACCGCAATACGATGAGTGGCGCTTCCCCGACGGGCACAGCGTGATGGTGTTGGCCGAGGGGCGGCTGTTGAACTTGGGCTGCGCGACGGGCCACCCGAGCTTCGTGATGTCAGCGTCGTTCACCAATCAGGTGATCGCTCAGCTTGAGTTGCACGCCAATGCGGACTCGTACGAGAAGAAGGCTTACGTATTGCCGAAGAAGCTCGATGAAGAAGTGGCGCGGCTGCACTTGGCGCACCTCGACGCCCATCTGTCGACGCTCACCAAGGAGCAGGCCGATTACATCGGCGTGCCGGTTGAGGGGCCGTACAAACCGGATACGTATCGTTACTAAGCGCTGCGCATTCGACCAGATAATGAGGCCGCCGGGCGATCGGCGGCCTTTTCATTTGTTTTCTAGAACAAGCCTGTGGCGGTAGTGCGCCCGTCGACAAGGCTGTAACGGTTTCTCGCGGTACTCGGTCTCCTACACGAAATTGCGTTGGGGGATATTTGAGATGGCTGAGAAGGTTGTGCGTGGCCGCCATTGGCGTCTTTTGAGAGGTATTGGCCGCCGCACGCTTGTAGCTAGCCTTGTGCTTGGCGCTTCAGCCGGCCTTGCTTATGGCCAGTACTTTGGCCAAAACAAGGTGCGCTATGAAACCTTCGACTTCCAAGTACTGCAAACCGAGCACTTCGATATTTACTACTACGAAGAGGAGCGCGAAGCGACTGAGATGGTCGCAAGAATGGCGGAGCGTTGGTACGAGCGATTGTCGTCCATGTTGTCGCACGAACTGCCGCCGAACCAACCGATCATCCTCTACGATAGCCATCCTGCCTTCCGCGGCACGACCGTGATTCCGGGCTTTATCGGCGATACGACCGGCGGCGTAACCGAGGGCTTGCGCCGGCGGGTGGTGCTGCCTCTGGCAGGAGCGATGCAGGAGACGGACCACGTGTTGGGCCACGAACTCGTGCATGCATTCCAATATGACATCACGACGCCGCGAGATGGTTCGGACGCCGGCATGCCGGGTATCGCTCGGCTGCCGCTATGGTTCGTCGAGGGCATGGCCGAATACCTGTCGACCGGCCCGGAAGATCCACACACGTCGATGTGGATGCGCGATGCCGTGCAGCGCGATGAGATCCCCGAAGTTAAGAAGTTGGATAACCCCAAGTATTTCCCATATCGCTACGGTCAGGCTGTCTGGGCGTACGTGGGCGGGCGTTATGGCGACGACAAGATCGGTGAAATGCTGCGCGTCGGCGGAAGGTCGGGCAGCCCGGCGACGGCCATCCTGTCGGTGTTGGGCGTGACTATTGAAGCCTTCTCGGAAGCGTTTGCCAGCGAACTACAGGCTAAGTATCAACCTGTTCTCGCCGCGACGGAAAGCGCGGATGAGCAGGCGACTCCAATTCGAAAATCCGAGGAGAACAGGACGCAGCTTTACGTGAGTCCGGCAATTAGTCCTGATGGAAGTCATGTGGCTTTCTTCTCGGAAAAGGATCTGTTTTCGATTGATCTTTATGTCGCGGAGACCGCCACCGGCGAAATCGTCGAGAAGCTGACCGAGACTGCTATTGATCCGCATTTCGACAGCTTGCAGTTCGTCAGTTCCGCCGGCGCTTGGAGCTCCGACGGCAACCGCTTCTTATTCGGCGCCATCGGCGAGGGCCGGCCGGAGCTGCACATTTACGACATGGAGCGAGGCGAGGTGACGCAGCGCATCCGCTTCGCCGACTTAGGGGAGATCTTCTCGCCAACCTGGTCGAGCGATGGGAAGACTTTGGCGTTCTCGGCGATCAAGGGCGGGCTGCTGGATCTATTCGCTTACGACTTAGAGACGGAGCAACGACGCCAGTTGACCGACGACGCCTTCGCGGAGATGCAACCCTCGTTCTCGCCAGACGGAACTACGTTGGTATTCGTAACCGACCGATTTACCAGCGATGCCGAGAG
>CAZYOX010000471.1:0-2994 GCA_964649285.1 uncultured Bryobacterales bacterium
CTTGCGCTCACGTAGGGGTTGGGAAAGAAGGCATTGAAGAACGGAGCGACAGGATTGCCGATGGTCCAGTAGTTCTTTAGCAGCCACGGCGCGGCGATAAGCGCCGCCGTCAAGCAAACCAGCGCCATATTCCCCGCTGCGCGTCTCATCGAGCGTGAAGCGCGCCAGACCTCGAACGCAACGAGCGGCGCCAACAAGCAAGCAACGAACGCGCCCGTATATTTGATGGCGAAACAATACCCCGCCAGCACGCCGCCCAGGGCTGTCGGACTGCCCGGAGCCTCGCGCCACACGACGTACCAATAGAAGCTGAGAAAGCAAAAGAACGCGAGCGCGGCATCGTTGTAGGGGCTGGCTGCTACCAGCCCGACAACCGGCGCCGTCGCAAACAGGACCGCCCCGAAGAGACCAACCCATCGCTGTCCGATGCGCACGCCGAACGCATAGCAGGCGGCGGCAGTCGCTCCGAGCAGGGCGAGATGTACCAGTTGAGTCGCGGACTCGCCGCCCAAGCTGTAGGCAAAGAAAAAGAGCATCTCGGTCCCTTGCGACAAAAAGGCATAGATGCTTTGTGTGTCGTGATGGAACCCCTGATGGATGGAATACTGACGAACAAGACCAAGGTGGTAGGTCACGCCGTCCGAAGTAATTGGCGGAGCCAGCGCACTGATGAAGTACATGACGCCGTAAACAATGGCCGCTAGCGCCCCTGCGGCGCCGATGGGGGTCAAAGCGGGCCGGTAATTGCGCCAGTGTTGGCTTATCGGCGTACGTAAGCGGAGGAAGAGCCCAGTGGAGGCGAGCCACACTAGAAGCAGCGCCAAGGGAGACGCCAGATTCACAACACATAGCGCGAAAACGATGTTGCTAAGTGCGACCAATCCAAGGCCAAACGCGAGTAGGGCTCGCTCAACCGGCCGCGCATTCGCAGGCGGAGGCAGCACCTTCGCTGTGCAAGCTCCTAAGAAAGCCGCCGCGGTTAGGCACATCCCCGCGCCGAGCGTCGCGGAAACGAAGGCCCAGAATGGTGCCACGAAAATTCCTCCAGGGCTTGGCGCCAAAAGTCGCGGAGGACCCTGAAGGAACGCTCTGAACGAGCCGCTCGAATCAACTGGTTAGCGTGATGGGTCGGTGTTATGACCCAGGGCTATCTCTCGGCAACCAAGTTATGAGACACGAACGACGGGCGCTTCCAATCCTTGCAAGATTGTGGCCATTCGCCGAGACCATTCGAAAAAAGGCGGCGCTGCGCCGCCTTTGCGGTTGGCGATATTTCTTCCATGCCCTGCTGGGCTGGAAGCGGAACGGCCTGCCTTTGCGAGCAGGCCGTTCCCGTCTTGCGATATCCAAGGTGCTCGATTTTCCAGCACTTCCCGACGTAGACCCTGTGCCCTTTCCAGCACGGAACTGTCGCAAAATGTCCCAATCGCCCACGCGTCACGGCGCGAGGCTTAATCGCTTCAACGCCTTAACTCGATTTACCCCGCGAAACGTGAAAATCGTGCCGTCTCGTGCTAATCGTGCCAATTCGCTGCTAATCGATCCGCAGCCCGTGTCGCGATGGTCATCGATCCAAGGCGCTAGACTGTTTGAATCCATGAGCAATACTCTCTTGCTGCCTAACTACGTCGCGGGTCTCTGGGACGCCTCCAACTGCACGGATTTCGCCGACGTCGTCAACCCCGCAACCGCCGAAGTGCTCGCCCGCACGCCGCTTTCGACCGCCGCCGAGGTGGACCGCGCCGTGCAAGCCGCCGCCGAGGCGCTGCCCGACTGGCGCCGCGTGCCGCCCACAGAACGGATTCAATACCTCTTCAAGCTCAAAGCCTCGATGGAGGAACACTTCGACGAAATTGCCGCCATCACCACGCGTGAATGCGGCAAGACGTTAGCGGAATCGAAGGGCGAGTTGCGGCGGGCGATCGAGAATGTCGAAGTCGCCTGCGGCATCCCCATTCTGATGCAAGGCGAACACTCCGAAGACATCGCCTCGGGCATCGACGAAGTGATGATCCGTCAGCCTGTCGGCGTCTGCGCCATCATCGCGCCGTTTAATTTTCCGGGCATGATTCCCATGTGGTTCCTGCCCTATGCCATCGCTTGCGGCAACACCGTCATCATCAAGCCGTCGGAGAAAGTGCCGCTGACCATGCGCCGCATCGTTGAGTTGCTGGAAGCGACAGGCCTTCCCGCCGGAGTCGTGAACTTAGTCAACGGCTCGCGCGAAGCGGTCGAGGCGATCTTGGATCACCCGACGATTCGTGCAGTCAGCTTTGTCGGTTCGACCGCCGTGGCCAAGGCCGTCTACCAGCGCGGCGCAGCTAACGGCAAACGCATGCAGTGCCAGGGCGGCGCGAAGAATCCGATCGTCGTGTTGCCCGACGCCGACATGGAAACCACGGTCAGGATTGTCGCCGACTCGGCCTTCGGGTGCGCCGGCCAGCGTTGTCTGGCGAGTTCGTTGGCGATCACCATCGGCGATGCGGCCAAAACGTTCAACGAAGCGATTGCCGACATGGCCCGTTCGCGCCGCGTCGGCTACGGGCTCGAAGCCGGCGTCGAAATGGGGCCGGTGATTTCGCACGCCAGCCGCGAACGCATCGAATCGTTGATCGGCGCAGGAACCAGCGAAGGCGCGCGCGCCATCGCCGATGGCCGCAACCCAAAGGTCGCAGGCTACGAGCGAGGCAGCTTCGTGCGTCCCACGGTGTTGCAGAATCTGCCGCTCTCGGGCGATGTCGCCAAGACAGAGATTTTCGGGCCAGTACTCGGCACGATGTCCGTCGATACGCTTGACGAGGCGATCGCCTTGATCAACAGCGGCGCCTACGGCAACATGGCCTGCCTATTCACTACCAGCGGCGCTTCGGCACGGCAGTTCCGCTACGAAGCGGATGCCGGCAACGTCGGCATCAACGTCGGCGTCGCCGCGCCAATGGCCTTCTTCCCGTTCAGCGGCTGGAAAGAGAGTTTCTTCGGCGACCTGCACGCCCA
>CAZYOX010000472.1:0-2992 GCA_964649285.1 uncultured Bryobacterales bacterium
GACCTCAGCTCCAGGGTCGCTCCGAGGCCCGCCATCCCGGTCCTTGCGAGCCGCCTCTCTTGCTTCTGCTGAGAGGCGCGGCCCGCCTAGACGGTTCCTTATTCTTGAAACGAGCGAACCCATCCGAGCGTGGGAGTGGGTCCCACCTCCCGCTATCTTACTATGCGGCCTCCGTCGTTCCGACCGGAGATTCGAATGCAAGTGCGTGGCAGGCGCGACAGGACTCGAACCTGTGACCCTCGGCTTAGAAGGCCGATGCTCTATCCAACTGAGCTACGCGCCCACGCAGTTTCCACCATTATCGCCGAGTTAGAACGCCAGGTTCAGCTTCAACTGGCGTGCCTGTGCGCGCTAGATTGGCGCCGGCGCGACAATCCTTAGCGAGGAATGAATCTTGGGGCTGTATTGGGCTATCATCGCCTGAGGAAATCGCATGCCCATTGCCACCAAGCCCATTCTCACCCTCGACGTCGCTAAGCAAATCGCCGCCGCCGCACAGACCGAAGCCATCAACAACGGCTGGAACGTTTGCATCGCCATCGTCGACCCCGCTGGCCTCTTGGTCTACTTTCAAAAGCTGGACGACACGCAACTCGGAAGCGTCGAAGTCAGCCAGGCGAAAGCGCGCTGCGCCGCGCTCTTCAAACGGCCGAGCAAGGCGCTCGCCGACGTCGTCACCGGCGGCAATGTCGGCATGATGGGGCTGCCCGGCGTGGTCGCCGTCGAAGGCGGTTTGCCGCTCTTCGTCGATAACCAGCTTGTCGGCGCAATCGGCATCAGCGGCGTCATGTCTAACCAAGACGGCATCGTCGCCAAGGCCGGCGTTGACGCTCTTGCCGCCATCGCCGGAGCCTAAGCTTTTCGCTGCCCGCCCTGAGCCCGACTGGGCTAGAATGTGGACCGCCACACGGAGGTCCCTATGTCCGACAGCGCGTCTGCCCGCGGCGGTTTGCTTAGGCTTTGTTGCCCGCTGTTGCTTCTGGTTGGCTCTAGCGTCGCTTGGGCGCAACACGAAGTCATGCCGCCGGACGCGGCCGCGGGCGCCGATCGCTTCGTGCGATCGTGCGCCGGCTGCCATGGCATGGACGGCAACGAGGTGGAAGGCGTCGATTTGGCGCGCGGCCAGTTCCGCCGGGCCGCCACCGACGCAGACCTCGAGAAGATCATCCTCAGCGGCATTCCCGGAACCGCTATGCCGCCCAGCGGTCTTAGCGGCATACGGGCCCGCGAGATCATCGCCTATCTGCACTTCCTGGCCTCGCAACCTCCGCTAAGCGGCGACGCGGAGCGCGGCAAGGCCATTGTGGAAGGCAAGGGCGGTTGTCTGAACTGCCATCGCGTGGAAGGCGCGGGGTCGCGCGTGGGCCCCGACTTGTCCAATGTGGGCATGATTCGACGCGCCGTCGAGCTCAGGCGGGCGCTATTGGAACCCGATGCCGAAGTAATGCCCGAGAACCGCTACGTCCGGGCGGTAAAGCAAGACGGCTCCGCCGTAACAGGACGCTTGCTCAATCACGACATCTTCACCGCGCAATTGATCACGTCAAGCGGTCTTGTGTCCCTCGACAAGTCCACGCTGCGCGAATTTTCCTTTGTTGAAAAGTCGCCGATGTCTTCCATGCAGGGCCGCCTGACCGAAGAAGAGACCACGGACGTAGTTCGATATTTGGCTTCGTTGAAAGGGATCAGACCGCGATGACGAAACGAATTCTCTCGCTCCTGCTTGCCGCTGTTCCGCTGCTGGCTCAAGTCTCCTACGACCGCCTGTTGGCGCCGGAGAAGGAGCCCCAAAACTGGCTGACGTACTCGGGCGGGTTTAAGAGTCAGCGCCACAGCACGCTCGATCAAATCACCCCCGACAACGTCAAGAACCTGGAACAGAAGTGGGCCTTTCAGGTCAATTCGTTTGAGCGATATGAGGCCACGCCGATCGTGGTTGATGGCGTGATGTATACGGTCGAGCCGCCGAACACGATCATCGCGATTGACGCCGTCACCGGCCGAGCTTTTTGGCGCTACGAGCACGACCCTTCGTCCGAGTCGCGGCCCTGCTGCGGCCGAGTAAACCGCGGCCTCGCGATCCTGGGCGACACGCTGTTCATGGGGGCCATCGACGGCCGCCTGATGGCGATCGACACGCAAAGCGGAACGCCGATATGGGACATCGCCGTGGAAGGCGCCCGGCCCGAGGCTGGTTATGCGTTGGTTACCGCGCCCCTAGTGATCAGAGACAAGGTCATTATCGGAACCGCCGGCGGCGAGTTCGGCATTCGCGGTTTCATTGCCGCCTTCGACGCCAAGACGGGCGTGGAACAGTGGCGCTTCTACACCGTGCCCGGTCCTGGCGAACCGGGCAACGAGACTTGGGGCGGCGACTCCTGGAAGACGGGCGGCGGCTCGGTCTGGCTGACCGGTTCCTATGATCCAGACTTGAATCTGACGTATTGGGGCATCGGCAATCCGGGGCCCGACTGGAGCGGCGATTCGCGTCCCGGCGACAACCTGTATACCAATTCGGTCGTGGCCCTCGATGCCGACACGGGCGAGTTGAAGTGGCACTACCAGTTCTCGCCGCACGACGAATTCGACTATGACTCGGTCCAGGTCCCAGTGCTGGTCGACACGGACTGGGAAGGGCAGCCCCGCAAGCTGATGTATTGGGCCAACCGCAACGGATTCTTTTACGTCTTGGACCGCGAGACGGGCAAATTTCTGTTGGGCAAGCCTTTCGTCAAAGTGACTTGGGCCAGCGGTTTCGACGTCAATGGCCGGCCGATCCGCGTTCCGGGTTCGGAGTCGACGGAAGAGGGCGTGCTTATCTCGCCGGGCAACCAGGGCGGCACCAACTGGTACAGCCCCTCGTATAGTCCCGAGACCGGGCTGTTCTACATCCCGACTTGGAAGAATTACGAGACGATCTTTTACAAGCGTCCCGACGAATACCGCGAGGGACAATGGTTCTCGGGCGGCGGCTACCGCTCGGTGTCGCCCC
>CAZYOX010000473.1:0-2169 GCA_964649285.1 uncultured Bryobacterales bacterium
CTGCAGAAAGTCTGCAACCGCGAACGCACGATCTATCTGCCCGCGATCAGCGGCATCAACGTGACCGGTTCGCCAACCCCCGGCGGCACGGGGTATGTCGAGATTTACGGATCCAACCTGGCCAAATGGGCCGGGTCGTCAACCGCGAGCATCTCCGGCAGCGGAGTTACGACAGCTGTAACCTACCAGAGCTACTTGAATCCGGGCCAAATCAACATCAGCTACTCGATCTCGGCCGGGGCCACTCCTGGGAATCGCAACCTGACGGTCGCGACGCCGTTCGGGACTAGCAATTCTAAGACATTTACAATTCAACCCTAGGCGAGGCGGAGGTCAACCCGATGATCGGTCTACTAATCTGTTTGCGTCGCTTCGAACCCCGCGTGATGCGGCAGACCTCGAACGCTTTTGCGTGTTTGTTCTTGCTGCTGCTGGCAACGACTCCGGGCAACGCTGGCGTTGGCATCATCACGGGCATTGGCATCACCACGTCGCAGGTCAACACCTACCACTACATGGAAGCCGACTCGACGACGGCGTACTACTACGACGTCGCAGTCGACGGCTTCATTTTCCGCGACAGCGGACCGGGTACAAGCTACAGCCAGATCAAGAGCGGCTCCGCCGGCGGCGGCGCTTGGGCGGAGAAGGAGCTCTCCAACAGCAAGACCAACAACCGCGGTTACATCGCCCAAAGCAACTACTGGTTGATCGCCTACTTCTACTACTACGTCAACTCTACGATCGTCTATGAGGATTGGCTCGGCTACGGGTTGATCAACCCTGGGGGCTATGGCGGCAACGGGACGATCAATGCCCCTGGGGGCTACAACACGCTCGGATATGACGAGATCTATATCGGTACCGCTTATATAGGCGACAACACCTACCTGCCCTCGATCAGTGCCATCGTTGTTACCGGATCGCCCGTTCGCGGCGGATCCGGGTACATCGAAGTCTATGGAACCAACCTAGCCAAATGGGCCGGGCCGACGACGGCCAGCATCTCCGGCTCCGGCGTCACGGCCAGCGTCATCTACCAGAACTATCTCAACCCTGGACAGGTCAATCTAAGCTATTCCATCTCATCGAACGCAACGACCGGCAACCGCAATCTGACTCTGACTACCCCTTTTGGCAACAGCAATTCCAAGATTTTTACAGTCTATGACGCATCACCTGTGATCAATAGCATCAATCACGGCCATTGGGGCGCGGGCGGCACGACCATCTTCACGCTCTGGGGTCAATACTTCGGTACGAATCCGCAAGTCGCCGTCGTGGGAGCTGGCGTGACCGGCTACAACGTCCTCTACAGGAGCGACGGCCAGATCAATGTCGATGTGACGATCAGCCCAACGTCCTCGGACGGGGCCGGATTGATTACCGTGACCTCAACCGGGGCCACCGGCGGCGGATTTCAACAGGCTCCAGGCGGCGGAGGGCCGCAGGCTATAGTGAATGCGACAGTTTTGTCGAAGAACTCGTTTAGCATGAAGCTTGAAAAGATCGGCTTTGCCATCAACACCAGCAGTAACCTAGCCGTCAAGTATGGTGAGGAGACGACCATCAGGGTGACGGCCGTCAGGAACGCCAACGGAGCCGCGTTGCTCGGCTGGACCGGAACTGTGCCGATCCGGGAGACGACCTCGCCCACTTTGATCTATACGCAGAACGGAGGCTCCTTGCCCTCCTCTGTGGATATCCCCTACGGAATCTCGGGCGATGCTACGACGACCTTTGTTGCACGGTCGTTCGCACAGGGGGTGCAGGTCTCTGTCGACCCCGCTCCCAGGAGCTACGACCCACCTGATCCCGCAGAGATTTCAACGACCGTTGCCAGCGGGTCATCCGGCTTCAATGTATACCAGCAGTCGTACTTGTCCGTGCCCCAATGGGTTGTGAGCGGTGCGACGATCGATACTCGCATCTGTGCTCCTAGTTCCCAAACTTACGACTGGTTTCAGCACATGATGAAAGACATATGGAACGCAGCGGACGCGGACTCGACGGCTATGCTGAACACAGTCCAGTGCTACATGGCCGACAATCTGCCGGGCGCGCAGGGCACGACTCCGGTCGTTTTCCGGCCACGGTCGCCGACCTCTCCCATAACGATATCACCTTACCTACCGGAGCACCGGCGAGATGATCCAGAACAAGGGTCTT
>CAZYOX010000473.1:2179-2987 GCA_964649285.1 uncultured Bryobacterales bacterium
TAACGAACGGTCTAAAGTCAACGTTGTTGCATGAGGCGCGTCATGCCTACCAGTTGGCGAGGGCAACGGCAACGAACGACGCGGACAACGACATTATGGTCAACGCTCCGTACCCGATTGCCCCAGCCAACATCATGGTCGATTCATCGACATTCAGGAATGCATGCGGGTCTTCGATAAACTTCCAAGGAGACGGCACTAGGGACTACACTGCGCAATTCGGCAAAATTTTACAGGCGATGCAAGCGGATGCCATTGGGTTTTCGGACCTGCACGACGAGTAGGACGGAGTTGACAATGCCAAATATGATGTCAAGTATATCGAGAGTACTGGTTCTGCTTGTCGCGACGGCGACGTGTTTCGCGAGCGAGCCTGTGCCCGCAGATCAAGCCCGGGAGCGCTACGAGCAGATTCTGAACGAAGTGCGCCAGGAGCCGTCACTAAGCCGCTCGGCGCTCGATCTCCTCCGCGCGGTGGCCGAGAGCCGCGGCGAAGACGTTGCGTCTGATGCAGCCGTTCGGTTTGGATTCGATGCGGGGGAGTTTAAGGACCGGAAGTACAAATTCATGTCGTCCCGAGGGCCAGCCTTGTGGGCGATTGGAGAGTTGGGCACGCCCGAAGCCGTTGCTTATTTGGAGAGCTTGCAGCAGGCCGACTTCGATCCCCGCGACGAGTTTGAACTTTGGGCAACGGTTCAACGGACATTACTGGATCTGACCCTCGATCAAATTCCCAGCGAGGCCGAAAAGGCAAGATATCTGGAGGGTGTTATCCGCGAGGGCACGACGGCGTTTTGGGCGGCAGCGA
>CAZYOX010000474.1:0-2975 GCA_964649285.1 uncultured Bryobacterales bacterium
TGGTTCTTGATCGCTTGCTTGAGTCTCTCTATTCTTTGCGGATCCAGCATTATCGCTCTTGTAGATGCTGCTGACGTAAGGCCTGTTGCGCGGCTCGGGCTACAAAACCGGAGGCTCGCGTACCGTCGCTCCAGTGCGACTCTTGTACTGCTTTGAGAGCGGTTACAGCCTGGGCGCCGCCGATTTTCCCCAGGGCTTCAGCGGCAAGTTGGGCGGACGGGACGTTGAACCGATCGGCTGTCAAGACGTCTATGAGGACGGGCACGGCCCGCAGGTCTTCGGTCCGTGCGAGGGCATTGACGACGGCGTCGACTAAACGCCGGCTCGGTCGATCTTCGGGCTCGATGAGAGCGGCGAGCGATTCGACGAAGTCTGCGTGGGCTAGGGCTCCAACGGCGTTCACGATTTCCACGCGCGCGCCGTCGTCGGTTTCGGCGGCCACGGCGGCGAGCAGGGGATCGGCCGAGGCTTGGTCGCCGATCGCCGCGATGGCCTTGGCCAGCTCGGCGCGAACGCTTGGATCCGGTTCTTGCTTGAGAGCTTCCAGCAGCGGCGCCGAGGCGGAAGGCGGCGCCAGCGCGGCAAGAACGGAGGCTGCATTGCAGCGCGTACCGGCGTCGGGCGAACGCAACGAAGACAAGAAGTAAGGCAGCGCCGCCCGAGTTTCGGGAGAGGCCATCCACTCCGGGTTGATCGCCTTGAGGGCCTTCAACGCGGCGCCCGCGGCTGCCGGCCAGGGGCTCACGAGGACGCGAAGAAGCGCAGGAACGGCGGCGGCATCGCGGACGCGAACCAGGGCAAGCGCGGTCTGCTCCACTACCAGCGCGGCGCTGCTCGATAGGTTTTCGATGAGGAAGGGTCCGGCTTGCGGATCTTTCACCGCCGATAGCTCTTGAGCGGCCCTTCGCGTTTCTTCGCGCGGATCTTGCAAGGCGTCGACCAGTGCCTGGAGCGCTGGCCTCCCGCCGATGAGCCGCAGCGCCTCGGCAGCGGCATGACGTACGTCCGCGGAGTCGTCGCGCATCGCGGCGGCAAGGTGCGGGACGGCATCGGGAGGGGCTATCGATCCGAGAGCCTGAGCCGCGCAGAGCTTCACGACGGGGTTGGCCGAAGTTAGACACTCCTGCAAAGAGCCGACGGCGGAGACATCGCGAACGGCGCGCAGATAAACGCCCTTCTTGGCGAGGCTCTTGTCGGGGCAATCCAACACAGCGACGAAGATTTGCACGGCAGGTCCGCCGACCTTGGCAAGGGCGGCGCCGCATGCCTGTTCCAACTCGGCGACGGCCTTGTTGTGTCTCATGATTTCGAGCCGTCCGCCTTTCGGTCGAGGAGGCGCCCATTCGAGGCATTCGATGAGGGCCAAAGCGGCCGACTTGCGACCTGCGGCCTCGCGGGCGGCGGCCGTTCGAGTGGCGATGGAATCGGATCGCAATAGAGACGCCAGTTCTGTGAGGGATGCGTCGTCCGTTTCCCATGATGCGAGTCGGGATCTGAGGTCGGGGTGGTTAGAGAGCAGTTGCGGCACTTTCTCCTCCTTCCTGAAATGGCGTGTTCATGGTTGGCCGGGCGCTGCCGGTAAGACGAGGGTATCTTCGTCGCTGATCTCCTCGGGCACGGTTCGCTTGGAGCCGTCGGGGAAAGTCCAAACGGCCGACCATCGGTAGGGACCTAAGGGTGCGATGAGACCGAGGGCTTCCTTTTGGGTGAAGGTTTCGGACTGTTCGAAGTTGTCGCTTGCGATGTGAACCGCAAGCTGCGGCGTCACAGCGGGGTCAAAGAACGCGGGCAAGATCTGGACCTCACGTCGTGCCGCCGCCGCCAACGGAACCGCCAATACGGCTTCGTCCGTTGTCGCCCATGGCGTACTTTCGAAGCGACCGTCGCGATAGCTGGCGTGACAGCGCCACTCCACGGCGCGGGGTCCCTCGGGACGAGCAGGAGCCTCCCACTCGGCGAAGTCGGTTGGACCGGCGAGGGGAAGAGTGGTTTGCCCTAGTTGATCTCCGTCTCGGTAACGCAGGTCGATCATCGCGGCGGAGATTTCGCTCCAACCTGTGCCGGACGGTATGACGGCGAGGCGGCGCTGGTGACCGCCGAATGGGTCGGCGACAGCGATGCAGCCAGCGACTCGATCGACGCTACGCTCGATCGTCTGCCCATTCCGGGAGAGGTACGTGAGCTTGGCGCGGACGGGAGGCGCCGTGACGGACGGCGTGAGCGTGGCGACAGCCGTACGATGAGAACCGTCAAGTTCGAGCACGACGCGCTCGCCAGCGCAGTCGAGTTCGACGAGGACAGACTTCCAGCGGCCTTCAAAATCCAAACCAGCGGCGACCGCTTCGACGCGCAGTTCCGCTAGGTCGGGGACCGCGAGAAGCAGCGATGGAGCCTTGGACGCGACGGACCATTCGGACCAATCCTCGGGGGGCTTCGTCTTCCTCTTAATACGCCGCCTCCAGCGAAAGTTCTGGGTGCGGAGACCGAGCGTGCGCACTTCGGAGTCCGTCACGGCCGCCTCGGCCGGGCGGCCCTCGGTTAACGGTTCGAGTTCGACGTCAACGCGCTCAAGCGTTCCATTGAAATCGCCGAGGACGTGGAGAGCGATTGGCGGAGCAAACGAAACGTCTTCGGGATTGAGGATGAAGGTTTGCACGGCTGCTTCGCGCTGATTGGCCGGTAGAGGGTCGAGGGTTCCGGCCAGGGTCAACGGCCAAGAGACCACTTCGGCAGCGGATTTGCGTACCGTCGCGTCGTCGCCTCGCTCGAAGCGTTGCAGCAATTCGCCGAGTGCCCAGTCGCGCAGAGCTTGCTCAAGCTCTGCGTTTGTACTTCCGCGAATCTCGATGCGCGCGTTCGCGTCGATCAGGCTTCGCAGGATTTCCAGCCGTCTGGCGCCTTGAATCTGGACACTGCGGCGACGAACTTCTTGCACCGCGCAGGAAGCAACGACATCGACCGCCGGCAGATAACCC
>CAZYOX010000475.1:0-2966 GCA_964649285.1 uncultured Bryobacterales bacterium
GTACTTCATCTCGACCCACGGCGCCCGAAAGGGTCTCGCGGATACCGCGTTGAAGACGGCTGACTCCGGCTACCTCACCCGCCGCCTCGTCGATGTGGCGCAAGACGTCATCATCAACGAGACCGACTGCGGCACAACTGACGGCATCTGGGTTGAGCCCATCGTCGAGTCGGGCGAAATCATCGAGCCCCTGCGCGACCGCATCGCCGGCCGCGTGGCTTCCGAAGATATCCTCGACTACGAAGGCGAAATCCTTGTCCGCGCCGATCAAGAGATCACCGAAGACTTGGCTGCTCAGCTGGAACTAGCGGGCATCGAGCGCGTTCGCATTCGCTCGGTTCTCTCCTGCGAATCCGAGCGGGGCGTGTGCCGCCTGTGTTACGGACGCAACCTCGCGACCGGCCGTTTGGTCGAGCGCGGCGAAGCGGTCGGCGTCATCGCCGCTCAGTCGATCGGCGAGCCCGGCACGCAGTTAACGATGCGCACCTTCCACATCGGCGGTACGGCGACACGCGTCTCCGAACAGTCGACGCAAGAGGCGAAGACCGAAGGTTTCGTCAAGTACATCGGCGTCAAGGCCGTTCGCAACCGCGACGGCGAACTGATTGCCATGAATCGTAACGGCATCATCGGCGTCGTCGATGCCAAGGGCCGCGAGAAAGAGCGCTACCAAGTCGTCTACGGCGCGAAGCTGAAGGTGGATGACGAAGCGCCGGTTCTTGAGAACCAAAGCCTGCTCGAGTGGGATCCTTACACGTTCTCGATCCTCACCGAAGTCAGCGGCGTCTGCCACTTCAAGGATTTGCAAGAAGGCGTCACGCTGCAAGAGCAGGTCGATGAAGTCACCGGCATGTCGCAGTGGGTTGTCGCCGACTCCCCCGACGACAAGAAGCAACCGACGATCGAGATTCGCGACGCGAAGGGTAAGGTGCTGCACAAGTACCTCATCCCGACCAACGCGCACGTTATGGTTCGCGACGGCGAAGAGATCCACGCCGCCGACGTCCTCGCCAAGATCCCGCGCGAGACCACTAAGACCAAAGACATCACCGGCGGTCTGCCTCGCGTCGTGGAATTGTTCGAAGCTCGCCGGCCACGCGAAACGGCCGTTATGAGCGAGATCGACGGCATCGTGCGCTACGGCGAACTCTCCAAGGGTCAACGTAAGATCTACGTTGCCGCCGACAACGGCGAGGAGCGCGAATACTCCATTCCTCGCGGCGTTCACATCAACGTTCAAGAGGGCGAGAAAGTCACGGCAGGCGAGCCGTTGATGGATGGTCCTCGCGACCCGCACGACATCTTGGCCGTCCTCGGCGAAAAGGAACTGCAGAAGTACCTCGTCAACGAGATCCAAGAGGTCTACCGGTTACAGGGCGTCAACATCAACGACAAGCACTTGGAAACGATTGCTCGTCAGATGATGCGCTGGATCAAGGTGGAAGATGTCGGCGATACCGACTTCTTGCTCGACGAAGTCGTCGACAAGTTCCGCTTCCGCCGTGCCAATGAGAGAGTCCTCGACGACGGCGGCGTCCCCGCCATCGGCCGGCCCTTGCTCATGGGCATCACCAAGGCCTCGCTGGCTACAGATTCGTTCATCTCGGCGGCCTCCTTCCAGGAGACCACTCGCGTTCTGACCGAGGCGGCTATCTCCGGCAAGGTCGACTATCTGCGCGGCCTAAAGGAGAACGTCATCGTCGGCCGGCTCATTCCAGCCGGTACCGGCCTTGACACCTACTCCAACGTCAAGCTCGAAGGCGAAGACGAGATCGAAGAGTTCACGCCAGAGGTCGAGTACCTCGGCGGTCTGCCGACCTTCGGCGACGACCTCTCCGATTTCGCTCCCACCCTGGGCGAAGACTCACCTGCGGGCATGCAAATCGAGACCCCGGACAACTAAGCGGGCGGCTCTGCATTCACGAATTAAGGCCCTTTCGAGCTATCTCGAAGGGGCCTTTCTCTTACCTGTCGTTAATTTGCCCAAGCACTGCAGATTGATCGCGAAGGGCGTGATCTGAAACGGCAACTTGTCGTTAGCGGTGCGGATCCCGCGGGCTTCACCGTCCGCAGGCCGACCCGGGTTGGTCCGCGGATCCAGCCGAAAGCGGCAAAGCGTGATCTGCTCCAACGACTCTTCATCAAGCTCAGGAGCGGCGCCCGCCAATACCGGCCGCGCCATTCGTTCCTCGGACGCCACCGCTTTCCCTAAGTTCGAGCTGATCAACTGCGGCAGCAACGCCGCATGGCTCGCTAGCGCCTTGAGGACAGGCCCGCGCTGCCTCGGGCTCCGAGGCGCACGAAGTCGCGTTTCGCCGTGAACTGCTGTTGACTGATAGCCAAGTGGTTAACGTCGATCCGAGTTCGCACAGGAGGAAGTCCTTCCCTGCGTATCGGCACGGAATCGCTCCCTTGTTGACTGTTCTCAAGCGGGGCTCAGTGTTGCAGCGGAGGACCGGATACTTGCTCGTAAGCCTTAATTACCGCAGCCGCCTCGCCGTCCTGGACGACTTTGCCTTGCTTGAGCCAGATCGCACGGTCACAGATCTCCTTAACGGCCTCCATCGCATGGGATACAAACAGCAGAGTCACGCCGCCCGCCACCAACTCGTCGATTCTGTCGCGGCACTTGGCCTGGAACCTGGCGTCTCCCACGCCCATGACCTCGTCCAGCACCAAAATTTGCGGCTCGATGTGAATGGCTACCGCAAACCCTAGGCGGGCAGCCATGCCGCTGGAGTAGGTCCTCAGAGGTTCGTCGATAAAAGCATCGATTTCCGCGAAATTGACGATCGAATCGAACTGGCGACTCAGTTCTTTCGCCGTCAGTCCCAGCAACGAAGCATTGACGCGGATATTCTCCCGCCCCGTCAGATCCTCGTGGAAGCCGGTGCCTAATTCCAACAGCGCCCCCACCCGGCCCTCGGTCCTTACCGTTCCCTCGCTTGGCGCGGCGACTCCAGCAA